>CAJQSH010000048.1 GCA_905612505.1 uncultured Candidatus Pelagibacter sp.
TAATTGATAATTTTTAATTAAAATTATAGAAAATAAGCTGCAACACCTAAAAAAGAGACAAAACCAATAACGTCAGTTATTGTTGTAACAAAAACACTTGAAGCAATAGCCGGATCAATTCCCATGTTTTTTAAAGTAACTGGCACTAGTATTCCAAATAAACCTGCAACAATCATTGTAAGTATCATGGATATAGAAATTATCATTGAAAGTTGCATATCATTAAACCACAATAGAACTATAATTCCACTTATTATTGCAAATATAATTCCATTTAAAATACCAATATTAAATTCTTTTAATATATTTGTTGTAAAATTATTTTTTGTTAAATCGTTGGTTGCTAATGTCCTTACAGTTACAGCTAGAGTTTGCATGCCAGCATTACCACCCATAGAAGCAACTATAGGCATCAAAAAAGCTAAAACCACCATTTGTTCAATTGTTGCTCCAAACAAGCTGATAACCCATGTTGCTAAAAATGCTGTAAATAGATTTAGTAACAACCAATTAAATCTTCTTTTAGTTTTAATAATTACACCATCTGTAATAGCTTCGTCACCTACCCCAGCCAATCTTAATGCATCTTCTTCAGCTTCTTCTTTTAACACTGTTAATACATCATCGTTAGTGATCATTCCGACTAATTTATTACTTTTGTCAACAACACAAGCAGAATTTAAGTTATAATTTTCAAATAGATTTCCTACTTCTTCTTTGTCCATATCAACAGGTATTAAAAGTTGAGACTCGGACATGATTGAAAGCATTTTAGTATCGCGCGGACTGGTTAATACTTTTGACGAGGGAACAGTTCCTATTGGCTTAAATTCTTCATCAACTATAAAAATTTCTAGAAATTCTTCTGGTAAATTTTTATTATCTCTTGAATAGTCAATAGTTTGACCCACTGACCAATTGCTTGGAATAGCAGTAAATTCACGCTGCATTATTCTAGCAGCAGTATCTTCAGGATAACTTAAGCTTTCTAAAAGAGCAAAACGATCTTTTGGTGGAAGTGAGCTTAATATCACATTTTTATCTTTCTCATCAACATTTTCAAGAATTTTGATTGCATCGTCAGACTCAAGGTTTTTCAATATAGAAACTATTGAGTCAGAAGAAAGGTAGTTGATAATTTCTGATTGTACTGATTCATTAAGTTCAATAAAAACTTCTGGATCTATATTGAAGTTATTAAGTTTAATTAAACTTTCTCTATCGTTTTGTCCAAGATTTTCTATTATATCAGCAGCATCAGCTGGATGCATCTCTTTAAAAGAATTTGTTATAAATAGAGCATCATTGTTAGCAATTTTAGATGTAACAACGTTAATATACTCTTTATTAAATTCAAAATTTACTTTTTTATCTTTTATTTTTTTTACTAAAGACATAAATTTACCTATAATTCACTTGGCACTATTAATACATAATTTAGATAATACAATTCTTAAATGAATATAGAGATAAAAAAGTCAATAAAACCTATAAAATATAAAACTGCAATTGATTTTTTGGAGAAGAGATTAATCGATATTAGTCTAAATAAAGAAAAAGATCTGATTTGGCTTTTAGAACATCAAAGCGTTTATACGGCAGGAACTAGCTATAATGAAAATGATGTTCTCGATAAAAATATAGATTTGATTAAAACAAATAGAGGTGGTAAAATCACATATCATGGGCCAGGTCAAATTATTTGTTATTTTGTAATAGATTTAAAAAAAAGAAAAAAAGATATACGCAAATTTATTACATTAATTGAAAGAACTATAATTGAAAGTTTATTAGAGTTTGATATTCGTACATTTGGTGATCCAAAAAATATAGGAATTTGGCTGGAAGATAAAAATGAAATAAAAAAAATTGCTGCAATAGGTGTGAGAATAAGTAAATGGATTGCTTATCATGGCTTTGCTATTAACGTTAGTAATGACCTAGATAAATATAAGAGTATAATCCCATGTGGAATAATTGATAAGAGTGTTACAAATTTAAAACAAATAAAAAATCAAAATTATAATAGACTTAATGATATAATTATTAATAATTTGGTTAGGAATTTGGAAATCTAAGTCGTTTCGTTTTTAAAAGTTTCTTAAAATAATCAGGCAAGAGTGCTGTGTATGTATATTTTTTATCATTAATCATAAATTTAATTTGGTAAGAATGAAGCATTAAATTTTTATTTATTGCTTTATCAGTATTGTTAAATTTATATTTTTGATCACCATAAATAGGATTACCTACAGTATATAGTTGCTTTCTTAACTGATGTTTTCTACCTGTGATAGGTTTCATTTCAACAAGGCTACAAATAGAATTTTTATCTAAAACTTTGTATAGTGTTCGTGCTTTTTCGACTATCTTTTTATCATTATCAAATCTGGTCAAATCATCATTCCATTCACCAGAATCTTTTGTTAATTCTCCATGACAAATAGCTAAATAAGTTTTGTGAACTTTTCGCAATCTAAAAAGAGAAGTTAATAATTGAGCTGACTCACGATGTTTGGCCATTATAAAAACTCCTGATGTGTCTTTATCCAATCTATGAACTGAAAAAGGTTTTGTATGTTGAAAAATTTCACTTTGCGCAAAAATATCAACAAGATTTTTTTTTGATTTAGTTCCTCCTTGAACTGCAATTCCAGAACTTTTATTTAAAACTATAAAATCATCATTATTATCAATTATTAACTCTTCGTTTTCTTTAATAATTTCTTCTGTAGCCTGAAATTTGATTGTTTTTTGAACTATTGTTTCTTTAAATTCGAAGTCAAATAAATTTATTTCGTCATTAGTTTTAACTTTAAATGAACTTTTGATTTTTTTATTGTTAAGTTTAATTTTTCCATTTCGTAAGTTTTTTTCAATCAAGCCTTGTGGAATATTTCCAAGATTATTTCTAATCCATCGATCAATACGCATATCATTACACGCTGAATCAACGTTAAAAGACTTTTTCATGATTTTCTATTGTATTATAAAATTAGACTGTAGCTAATTTTTTTTCTTCTTTTTGATCCTTAGATGGATCTTTTTTCTTTTTGTCTACTCTTTTTGCCTCAACATCTCTATCTACAAACTCTATTACTGCCATAGGTGCGTTGTCACCATATCTAAATCCGGCCTTAATAATTCTCGTGTATCCTCCGCTTCTTTTTTCATATCTTTTAGATAATGTTTTCTTAACTTTATTAGCACAAGTAATATCTTGCAGTTTTGACATTAACATTTTTGTTGTTTGTAAAGTCTCTTTTTTACCTAATGTAATAATTTTATCTGCTTGGGGTTTTAGAAATTTAGCCTTTGGAAGTGTGGTTGTGATCTGTTCATATTTAATTAAAGAATTTAACATATTCTTTAACAAAGCTTTTCTATGCTCTGAAGTACGATTTAACTTCTTATTAGCCATTCCATGTCTCATTAGATTTGTTCCTCTAATCTTTTAGACATTTCAGCAATATTGTCTGGTGGCCAATTTGGTATTTCCATACCCAAATATAAAGACATACCTGATAAAACTTCTTTAATTTCATTAAGTGACTTTCTACCAAAATTTGGTGTTCTTAACATTTCACCTTCAGATTTTTGAACCAAATCTCCAATATAAATAATATTATCATTTTTAAGACAGTTCATTGAACGAACTGACAATTCTAGTTCATCAACTTTTCTTAATAGATTTTTATTAAATTCTGGTTCAGTTGAAACTTCTTTTACCGCAACTTCTGCAGGTTCATCAAAATTAACAAACATATTAAGTTGATCTTGAAAAATTCTAGCTGAATAAGCGACAGCATCTTCAGCTGATATTGATCCATTAGTCTCAACATCCATAGTTAACTTGTCATAATCTAAAGCCTTACCTTCTCTAGCGGTGCTTATTGAATAAGAAACTTTTTTTACCGGACTATATAATGAGTCAATAGCTATCAGTCCTAATGGTGGTTCTTCAGGTTTATTCATTACAGCTGGAACATAGCCTTTTCCAGTATTAACATTCATTTCCATATGAAAATTTGTATTTTCATCAAGGTTACAAATAATTAAATCAGGATTTAATATTTCAATATCTGAGGCAGGTGTAATGTCAGAAGCTTTAATTTCGCCAGGGCCTTTTGCATCTAATATTAATTTTTTTGTACCTTCTGCAGAGCTTTTTAAAGCTAATGATTTAACATTTAACACTATATCTGTTACATCTTCTCTAACACCTTTAATAGATGTGAACTCATGTAAAACACCATCAATTTGAATTGATGTAACAGCAGCACCTCTTATAGATGAAAGTAAAATTCTTCTCAGTGAATTACCCAAAGTTAAACCATAACCTTTTTCGAGAGGTTCAGCTATAATTTTTGCATAGGATTTATCATCACTAATTTTTACATTTAATTGTGTGGGTTTAATTAACGCTTTCCAATTTTTTACATTTACATTTAAACTTTCCATCTAAACTCTCCTTTTTTTTGGTGGACGTGTTCCATTATGTGGCATCGGTGTTGTATCTTTAATCGTAAGAATTTTAAAACCTTTTGCTTGTAAAGCTCTTAAGGCTGTTTCTCTTCCAGAACCTGGGCCTTTAACTTCTACAGACAAAGTTTTCATTCCAAATTCTAAAGCTTTAGAGGCCGCAGCATCTGCGGCAATTTGTGCTGCGTATGGTGTGGATTTTCTAGAACCTTTAAATCCTTTTTGACCAGCTGATGCCCATGAAATTACATTTCCATTAGTGTCAGCAATTGAAATTATCGTATTGTTAAAAGTAGATTGCACATACGCAATACCATTAAGAATGTTTTTTTTAATTTTTTTCTTTTTTGAATAAGAACTTTTTTTTACCTTTTTATCAACTTTTTCTACAACTTGATCTTTATTTTCAACTTTATCAACTTTAGCCATAAATTATTTTTTAAGTGGTGTTAATTTTTTACCGGCAATAGCTATAGCCTTGCCTTTTCTTGTTCTTGCGTTGCATCTTGTTCTTTGTCCACGTACTGGTAATTTTTTTTTATGTCTAGATCCTCTGTAACAAGCAAGGTCAATTAATCTTTTTATACTTAATGAGTAATCTCTTCTAAGATCACCTTCAACTTTAAAATTTTGATCAATATATTCTCTAATCTTTAAAATTTGATCATCTGTAAGTTCGTTAATTCTTTTTTCTTTTTCAATCTCAAGAGATGTACAAATTTGTTTTGAAAATTTATTGCCTATACCATAAATATAGGTTAGTCCGATCTGGACAAGCTTGTTTTGTGGAATGTTTACACCTGCTATACGAGCCATATTTTTGAGAATAAATTTAGCTTCTTATATAAGAAGATGTTCCAAAGTCAACGTCTTAAACCTTAAGAATATCATTAATTTTAGAGGTTATTTCCTCAATTGAGGAACTACCATCAATTTCATTAAAATTTTTATTTTTTGAGTAAAAATCTAGGACTGGCTTGGTTGTGGTAATATATGTATCATATCTAGCTATCAAAGTCTGAAGGTTGTCATCTTTCCTTTTAACTAGAAATTCTTTACCACAAGGATGTAATTCAATTTCACTTTTATTAAAAAATTCATTTAACGTCATATTGCAAATTTCACAAGTCACTCTTCCAATAATTCTCTTTTCAATTATTTGGCGGTCGACGTTTAAAAATATTATTTTACCAATATTTTGGTTAAATCCATCTAATACTTTATCTAAATTTTTTGCTTGTACGATACTTCTTGGGTATCCATCAAAAATAATTCGGTCTCTAAATTTTAAATTAACGATTGATTTTCTTAATAACGTATTTACTATTTGGTCAGAAGCAAACTTTCCATTTGAAATTAATTCTTCGATTTCTTTTCCAAGAGACGTTTTAAGCTTAACTTCGTTTCGTAATAAATCACCCGTTGATAGTTGAAAGTAGTTATGCTTTTTTACAATAAAATTTGCTTGTGTACCTTTTCCAGCTCCTGGCGGGCCGAATAAAATAATATTCACTTTTTTACTTTCCGAATTTAGTTTTTTTTTATTAATTGTTCGTATTGTGAGCTCATTAATCTTGTTTGTATTTGTGTTACTGTATCTATAGCAACGACGACGACAATTAAAATTGAAGTACCTCCTAAATAAAATGGTATTGGGTAATTTGCAATTAAAAATTCAGGCATTAAACAAACTAAAGTTAAGTAAAGTGCACCTATAGTTGTGAGTTTAGTTAAAATATTTTCTATATAAAGAGCAGTATTTTCACCAGGTCTAATTCCAGGAACAAAACCACCATGCTTTCTTAGGTTGTCAGCAGTTTCTGTAGGGTTGAATGTTATTGATGTGTAAAAGAAAGTAAAAAATATTATTCCTGACGCATATAGAGCCATATAAAGTGGCTGGCCTTGGGTGAAATATGAACTTATATTTAAAAAAGCATCATTATCAGAAAAATTAAAATTAGAAAAAGTTACAGGTAATAATAATAGGGCTGATGCAAAAATTGCAGGTATAACTCCAGCTTGATTTATTTTTAATGGTAAATGAGACGACTCACCTCCATACATTTTATTTCCCATTTGTCTTTTTGGATAGTTTATTAATATTTTTCTTAACGCTCTTTCCATAAATACAATAAACAAAATAGTAGCAATTAATAAAAGAAATATAGCAATAATCATTATTGTTGAAACAGCACCTGTTCTACCGAGTTCAAATGTTGTTACTAAAGCTCTCGGTATTTCAGCAACTATTCCTGCAAAAATTATTAATGATATCCCATTTCCAATACCTCTTTGAGTAATTTGTTCCCCAAGCCACATTAAAAATAAAGTTCCGGCAACTATAGTTGATACTGTAGAAATTTTAAAAAAAAACCCTGGATTTATAACTAAATCAGCAGAAGATTCTAACCCTACAGCTAAACCATAACCTTGTATTGTAGCTAATAAAACTGTTCCATATCTTGTTATTTGTGTGATTTGTGCTCTTCCAGTTTCACCTTGAGCTTTTAAATTCTTAAAGTATTCAGACACACCAGTTAACAGCTGCACAATAATTGATGCCGATATATATGGCATAATACCTAAGGCAAATATAGCCATTCTTTTTACAGCACCGCCGGCAAACACGTTAAACATGCCAAGTAAACCTTTTTGGTTACCTTGCATCATTGTTTGTAATTGCTCGGGATCTATTCCTGGTATGGGTACAAATGTACCAAATCTGTAAACAGCTAAGATTAAAATACTAAAAATTATTCTATTTCTAAGATCGTTAGTTGGAGAAGATACACTCATAATATCTTAATTATTTTTTTAGTTTTACTGTGCCACCAGATTTTTCTAATTTTTTCATAGCTGATTTTGATATTAAATCTGTTTCAATATTAATTTTATCTTTAATATCACCTGTGCCAAGTATTTTTAATTTTTGAGAATTTTTATTAATTAATTTTAGTTTTTTTAGTAAGGAAATATTTATTAAGTCACTAGAATTAATTGTTTTTTCATCAATATAAGATTGGATTTTTTCTAGATTCATTATTGCAATACTAACCTGATATCTTTTAATTGCATTAAATCCTCTTTTAGGTAACCTTCTATATAATGGCATTTGACCACCTTCAAAACTTTTAATGGAGACACCTGATCTAGATTTTTGACCTTTAACACCTCTGCCAGATGTTTTACCTTTACCAGAACCAATTCCTCTACCTACTCTTAGTTTTTTTTTAGTAACTTTACCCGTTGTATTTAAAGTGCTCATTATCCTCTTTTTTCAATTACTTCAGAAATTTTTTTATTTCTAATGTTTGATATATGTTTTGGTGAATTTTGTTTTGATAAAGCCTTCATTGTAGCTCTAATTACATTGTGGGGATTAGATGTACCCATTGATTTAGCAACAATATCTTTAATACCCAAAACTTCACAAACAGCTCTAACAGGTCCTCCGGCAATTATACCTGTGCCCTTTGGCGCACCTCTCAATATAATTTTTCCCGCTCCATCTTTTCCATAAACATCATGATGAATAGTTCTTCCTTCTCTTAAAGGAATGTGAATTAATTTTCTTCTAGCTGTTTCATTTGCTTTTTTAATAGCATCAGGT
>CAJQSH010000049.1 GCA_905612505.1 uncultured Candidatus Pelagibacter sp.
AATCCATGTAATCATGACTACTCTTTTAGGGTCAATTCCTGATAATAAAGCTAAATCTTCGTTGTCAGAATAAGCACGCATACTTTTTCCTGTTTTAGTTTTATTTAAAAACCAAAATAAAATAGAAACCAGTACTAATGTTACAAATATTGTTAGTACTTGACTTGATTTAATTGCTAAACCTTCATTAAGTCCTGTCATTTCTTTAAATTCACCTGCTTTAATAATAAATTTTTCCCCATCAAAAAATCTTCTATCACTAGGACCAATAATTATTCTAACTACAGCTTGTGTTACAAACATTACACCAATACTAACCATTGCAAGTTGCACTGGAGGGCTTTTGTTAACCCTATAATACCTGAATACAAATTTATCTATGAAAAGCATGTACACAATCATAAAAACTATTGCAAAAGGTATTGCAATAAGGGCTGTTGGCAAAACACCTAAAGAAATTCCAATTGATTGGAAATACCAAGTAATTAAAATAGTCATCATTGTTCCAAATGCCATCATGTCTCCTGTTGCAAAATTTGCAAATCGTAAAATCCCATAAATTAAAGTTACAAATATTGCACCAAGTGCTAACTGTGAACCATAAGTAAGGGCTGGAACAAAAATATAATTTAATAATAATATAATGGCATTTAAAAAATCCATATTATCCTCCTAAAAATGAGCTTCTTACACTTGGGTTGTTTAATAATTCTTTACCAGTTCCTGAATAACGATTTTCTCCTGTAACTAAAACATAACCTCTGTCTGAAATATTGAGTGCTTGTTTAGCATTTTGCTCAACCATTAAAATAGCAACATTAGTTCTTTTTACTTTGATGATATGATCAAATAATTCATCCATTACAATTGGAGATACTCCAGCTGTAGGTTCATCTAACATTAAGACTGATGGCCTAATCATTAGTGCTCTTCCAAGAGCAACTTGCTGTCTTTGACCACCAGATAATTCTCCTACGAATTGATTTTTTTTTTTTCTTAATATTGGAAATAGTTCATAAATTTCTTCTATTATATTTTGATAATCATCATCCCTTAAATAAGCTCCCATCTCTAAATTTTCTTCAACACTCATCCCAGAAAAAACATTTTTTGTTTGTGGTACAAATGAAATACCTTCTCTAACTCTATCTTGTGGTGAAAGTTTAGAAATATCCTTTCCATCTATAACAACAGAACCAGATTTTAAATTTAAAAGACCAAGCATTGCTTTCATAGCTGTTGATTTGCCCGCACCATTTGGTCCAAGAATTGAAACTATCTCTCCTCTATTAACATCAACAGAACAAGAATTAAGGATATCAGGTCCGTTATCATACCCACCAGTCATTTTAATACCTTCAAAAAAAGCCATTATTTTTTTTCCTTTAATTTTGATCCTCTACCTAAATAACTTTCAATAACCTTTTCATCTTTCTTTGCTTCATCAACGGTTCCCTCAAATAAAACAGAGCCTTCTGCCATAACAATAACTGGTTCACATAGTCTACTTATAAATTCCATATCATGTTCAATCATACAAAATGTGTATCCTTCTTCTTTATTTAACTTAATTATCGCCGTTCCTAAGTCCTTAAGTAATGTTCGATTGACACCCGCTCCTACTTCATCAAGTAATACCAACTTAGCATCTACCATCATAGTTCTACCAAGTTCTAATAATTTTTTTTGTCCACCAGATAAATTTCCAGCTAATTCATTTGATAAATGTTTTAGATTTAAAAAATCTACAACATCTTGTGCTTTTTGCTTTAATGCAAGTTCTTCAGTTCGAACTAAACTTGGTTTAAATAATGCTGTCATTAATTTTTCACCTGATTGGTTGGCTGGCACCATCATTAAGTTTTCAAGCACTGAAAGATTAGTAAATTCATGAGCAATTTGAAACGTTCGAAGTATTCCTCTTGAAAATAACTCATATGAAGGAACGTCTGTAATATCCTCATCATTAAATAACACTTTTCCCTTTGAAGACTTTAAATTTCCTGAGATCAAATTAAATAAAGTGGTCTTACCTGATCCATTTGGCCCTATTATTCCAGTAATTGATTTTTTTTTAATTTTTAATGAGCAATTTGATACAGCTGCTAACCCCCCAAAATACTTTGACAAATTTTCAATTTGTAAAATGTTTTGACTCATAAAATATTATTTATCTAATCTTTTATAAATACTATTTAGTGTCTTTTTTAAATTTTTATAGAAACCTAATTTTGTTAGCTCTTTTACAGCTTGTTCATTTAAACCTTTTGGAGTTTGAGAAATTTTTACTAAATATTTTAAATCTTTTTTTGAGTTAACTGCGGCATCTTCTGATAAAGCTAAAAATAAAGAAGTAATATATTTTTGTGCATTATTTTTTTTAATTCCTTTTTTAACCAGCCAGTCAGTCATTACTCTTAATAATTCATAAAAGGGTGCCATCATTCCTGAAGTAGACCAAAAATTAATTGAGGATTTTTCATTATTAATCTCAACTGTTGTTCCTATCTTATTAAAAAATTCTTTAACTTTTTTATTAGGTGGACAAATTGGAACTGGTCCTTTTTTTAAAGATATTGGTGGTAATGGTATAGCTCTTACAATTTTTGCTTTAACTTTGATTGCTGTTTTTAACTGCGCCAATGTGATTGTTGAAATAAAACTTATAATTGTTTGATTTGATTTAAATTTTAATTCTTTAATAATTTTTTCTCCAACACTTGGCGTTACTGCTAAAAATATCCAATTACATGAATTAATTATTTCCTGATTATTTTTAGCTATAATTATTTTTTTAAATTTTTTTTGAAGTTTTTTAGCTATAAATTTATTACGAGGTGAAATTATTATTTGATTGAATAATATTTTTGAATTACAGATGCCAGTAATCACTGAAGATGATATTTTTCCTGTCCCTATAAAGCCTAATTTCATAAAATATACTATATCAACAAATCACAAAACTTTAGGCAAAAAAAAAGCCCCTGATAATAAGGGGCTTTTAAATTTTATACTTAAACTATATAATTAGAAAGTTTTTCCTACTGATAGTTTACCCATTGCGCCTTCTAAACTATTAAGGCTTGCAGTGTTTGTACTATTAGTTTCTGAAGTTAAAGTTTTGTTATCAAATTCCATATAGATACCTTCAAATCTTAAAAAGACACCGCTATCGAATTTTTTACTAGCACCTAATCCCATCATGCTACCATCTAATGAAGTGTTTGCATATGTAGATCCTGTTGCTAGACTTTCTTGAGTCATAACATCTACTTCAACGATACCAGCTTTAACATAGAAATTTTCAGTTAAATTTAGTGTCATGTAGTATGTAGTTAAATCTTCAAAAGTTAACTTAACTGTGTTTTCCTTTGCAACACAAGCAATTACAGCAGTACATTTTAGTGCAGTTGTCATGTCGTTTTGAGTATTCTTGACAGTTTCTGTTGCTAAACTATCTGGAGAATATTCATAACCAATTGCAAATCTTTTTAATGGTCCAGGTAGAGTTTTTTCAATAAAGAATGAATTATATCCAGCTGCACCCGTAGCATCTTCTATTGTTGTATTTCCTGCGGTTCCATCTCTGTGTGTACTTACTTCTTTACCAGTTGCATGGAATACACCGACTTGCCCTGATATACCAACATTTATTCCTAGCTCTGCAGAAGCCATTGAATATGTTCCTATTAGCATAAGGATCGCGATTGTTAATTTTTTCATTTTTTCCCTATCTTATTATTATTAATATTAATTAATGTATCTTATATTGAATTACGTTTATGTTTACATACTTTTTTATAAGAAAAAGTATCTTTTTCAAAAAATGTGGTATTTATACAACGTTAAAAACCTTTAAAAATAAGCATTATTTACTAGGTTTTTGAGCATGTTTTTATTCAATCGGTGGTTTTATAAAAAAAATAAAAAATGTTCGATTATTGTAAAAATTTTCCCCTGATTCTTAAAAGTTCTCTACTTAAATTTTTGTTTTCTTTAAATGATTTTCTTCCATGCAGCCAGAAGTAATTATTTGCAATAATGCTTGAACCAACAGAAAGCTTAATGATTGTTTTATTTTTACTCTCTTCAAGACCGTCAGAAAGTTTTTGTAGGAAAATACCCTGATCCATATTTTTAGGTTCTGGAAATTGATCTATATATGATATTTGTGGCCTTCTTTTTTTATCAAGTGAAAATATAGGGTGTTCCACTTTATATTCTATATTTTTACTTTTCGGGGACCCCCAAATAAAATTTTGTTTGCCAATTGGGTTGTTAAATAAATCTTTACAATGTTCCCAATTATCAAGATGTAACATCGTAGTTTCTCCACCTTCTGCATTTTTTTCTTCTATTTTTGTCATTAATAACCAGTCAGTAATTTCTTTTACATAGGTTCCATCAGTATGAAGATCCATATTTTTATAAGCTTTTCTTAAATAAGAATCACTTCTGTCTTCATGCTTAACATAAAATCTTGCATAATATTTTCCTGCCATAGAATCGTAGTTTGGTATTCCAATTAAATGTGCGATTGCAGTTGATAATTTAACTAAAAAAATATCATCAATTTTTGAAGTGATTTTTTTTGGGCCGATTATAAAACAACCCGTTTCTCTATCTTTAATAATGGAGTTCATTAATTTACTTAGCTTATTATCAGATAAATCATCTAAATTTTTTGCAATAGTAAAACGAGTAAAAGGTTTGTATTCTAGTGTAGTAATATCAAATTTATTAAATGGAAATATCAGCTTTTCTAATATTTCATCTTGAATCTTAATACTTACAATTCTTTTTGATTTTTCATGTTTTAAAATATCAAAACCTTGTATTTTTTCCATATCTAATGTTAATAAATCTTCACCAAAAAGGCAATCTTAATTAAAAAACATTATTAAGTATTGCTAGAAGAAAAACTGATAATGCTGTTGGATAGACAAGATTTCTTTTGCTTATAAAAAATATAAACAAAGAAATTGTAACAACAACAATCCTACTTAAATGATCTGCACCTGATAGTGTTCCAACTGGAAATATCATAATTCTTGTAATCAATGCAGCCAATGTTGAATATGCAAGACAATTAAACCATCGGAAAATTTTTGATGTTTCTTTAATTTTTTCAGAACTTATTACCCCTAAAAATCTTGAAAGATATGTTGCTAGAGACGTAACTAAAATTGCTAATAGAATATTATTTGACATTTAACTCTCCAATAAAAAATGCAATAGATCCTGCACTGAAGCCACCAAACAAAATTGACCACTCAGGTGATACAAAATAAAATAAAAACCCAAAAACTACTCCCAATATCACTGCCAAAGTTATTTGTAGAGTTTTCATTGCACCTATCATCATGCACATAAAATATACAGGATTTACAATTGCTAAACCAATAATCATGTCTTTATTTAAGTGGTTTGCTGCAAAAAAACCTAATGTAGTTGCTATAATTGCAATAGACCAAGTTGCACAACCAAGTCCAATCCAAAAGTCTATTCTATATTTTCTTTCAATCGATTTATAATTATTCTTCATAATCAACCATGCGGAAACAGCTATGAAATGACATGAAAGATAATACTTCCACTTGGAATGACTTTTATCCATCATCAAAGGGAATAGAGCTATTGTCATTGGGTAAAGACGAGCATTGACTAGCCAAACAGCTAAAAATATATTCATTAAGGATGCACCAACTAGTAAAGAGTCTGCCATTACCAATGAGCCTGGTAGTGCATATGTTAAAAAGGTAGAAAAAATACTTTCTTGAATTGTAAATCCTAAGTTCTTTAACATTGCTCCAATAGCAATAAAACTACAGCCCAATGCAAGAGCTGGACTATCCACCCCCTTAACAGAGCCAAAACCTTTTAAGAAATATTTTATATTAATCATCAACCACCAAGGAATAGTCTGCCAACATCAGGATTGTTTAACAAATCGTCCCCTTTGCCAGCAATGGCTGTTTGACCAGATACTAAAACATAGCCTATATCTGCAAACTCTAATCCTTTTTTAGCATTTTGTTCTACTAAAATGATTGTTTTTTTTTCTGTTATTTGAAGGTCTCTTAAAATTTCAAAGACCATATCAATGTATCTTGGTTCTAAACCAATGGAAGGTTCGTCAACCAATAATACAGAAGGCTTCATAACTAATGCTCTAGAAATTTCTAACAATCTTCTTTCTCCACCTGATAAAACTTTAGCAGGTTGGTTTCTCCTGTTTCTTAACCTTTCATATTTTTCAAAAATTCTTTCTGCTTCTTGATAAGACTCGTCAGTGTTTTCTTTAGCATAACCACCCATTAATAAATTTTCTTCAACTGTCATATCTGGAAAAACAGAGTTGTCTTGAAGAATGTATGCAATTCCACATGATGTAAGTTTTTGAGCTGGAGTTAAATGTGTAATTTCTTTTCCATCAATTTCAATTTGTCCTGAAAAAATATTTGTAAAACCATAAATTGAATGAAGTATTGTAGATTTTCCCGCACCATTAGGTCCAATCAAACATAATGATTGTGCTTTACCTGCATACAAATCAAAATCATGAAGTATTTCCATCTTACCATAACCAGCTGATAGTTTTTTTATCGTTACATGATTATTATCAGGAGATAATTTCTTTAATTCTTCTGGTCCTGGTGCTTTTCCTAATACATCGTATTGATTTGACATTATTGCGCTCCCAGGTAAGCGTCTAGCACACGCTTATCATTTTTAATTTCATCTGGAGTTCCATTTGCTAGCATTTCACCATGCGCTAAACAAAATACTCTTTGTACTAAATTCATGATTACTTTCATATTATGTTCTATAACTAACAAAGTAATTCCATAATCTTTATTAACAGTAATCAAGCGATCAATAATTCCATTAATCAATGTAGGGTTAATTCCAGCTGTTGGCTCATCTAGTAAAAGCATTTTAGGCTCATTCATTAATGCCATAGCAAGTTCTAATAATTTTTGCTGTCCAAAAGAAAGATCTCCTGCTCTAAGTTTTCTTTTCTGATGAAGGCCTACAAATTTTAATAACGTTTCTGCTTTATCTGTTAAATCTGATGGTATTTTTTGAAACACTGTTAATATTCCATCATTTTCTGGTTTATTACTAATTAGCATATTTTGAATACAGTTTAATTTTCCATAAATTCTAGTTTGTTGGAATGTTCTAAGTAGTCCAAGTTTTGCAACGACAGGAACTGGTAGTTCTGAAACTTCTGTACCATCAAATTTAATTGAACCATTATCAATTGGGTAAGTTCCTACAATTGAGTTAAATAAAGTAGTTTTGCCAGATCCATTTGGACCAATTAATCCAACGATTTCACCTTGTTCAACTGACATTGAGATATCAACATTAGCTTTAACACCGCCAAAAGACTTACTTACATTTGATATATCTAATATAGCCATTACTTTAATTCCACCTGTGCTTTTAGATCTGCTTCATCAACAACTTCACCAAATCTTTCAGGATACTTTTCTCTTAACCATCCCATTACACCCTCTGGAAAATAAACTACAATCACAATAATTAAAACTCCAAGAGCTACATACTGCCAACCCAAGAAGTAAGTCCAAAAGCCTTCTTTAAACAAATGAAATAAAGTTGCACCAACAAGTGGCCCCCATAAAGTTCCTTTTCCTCCAAGGATTGCCATTAAAACCATGAACACCCCAAACGTTGGGCCAGCAAATGCAATTTCAGTTGGTTCAATATAGCCATTGATATGACCCATTAATCCTCCTGCTATTCCAACAAAGAATGCAGAAACCATCCAGCCAATAATTTTGTATCTCATTGTGTGAATTCCCATTGCTTCAGCTTTATCTTCATTGTCTCTTATCGCATTTAACACTAAACCAAATCTTGTGCTGTAAGCCCATTTTAAAGTAACAAACGTCACAAGTGCTAAGATAAAACTTAGATAGTATAAAAATTGTGAAGACGACGCATTAGATCCAAATCCTTTTGGCCAAACTGGAACCGTCATACCTTGACCTGCGCCAATTATTTCAATTCCACCTGCAAGTTCACCTGCAGCAATTCCTAATGCTAGTGTACAAATTGCAAAGTAATGCCCTCTTAAACCTAAAATTCCATAACCAATTACTCCTGCAATTATTGTCGGAATAATTCCCGCTAATAATATACCAACTCCAAAACCTTGAAAAAATTGAGGAATCGTATGAACAAAAGTTTTTTCTCCTCCGGCATCTGTCCATTCAGCAAGTGAAAAGAACATTGCTATCTGTGTGCTTGAAGCAACATACATTCCAATACCAAAGAATAATATGTTTCCAAATGTATTGTAACCCATCTGTCCACCCTGAACATCCCAAGTCATAGCCAAAACAATTAAAATATAAAGAAACGATAACTGAAGCTTATAAGCTGGGAATATAAACGCTCCAGCTAGACCAAAAATTATTAAGCCAGCATATAATAAAGTATTTTTATTCATTTAATTCTAGATTCTATAAATTTTAGGATTGTTGAATTGTAATGCTGAAAACAATCATTCATATCTATTCTATGATATTGTTCTAACGGTTCTTTCCACTCTTGCCCATCATTAACACCTACCCTATTACATCTTTTTCCATTAATTTTTCTATCCTGAGAAATAATCACTCTTTTAACACCAGGTATTTCTTCTACCCAATCAGACAGTAATCCATCGTAATGATCTTTTGGATGTGTAAAAACTAATACGGGTAAATTTTTGCTTTTTTTAATCTCACTGATCTGTTTTATTCTTAAATCAGCTGGACCAATTCCGTCTTTTTTTCTAAATTTTTCTAATGCTTTTTCTGTTCCTATTTTTTTAACTTTAAAATTTTTTGATAATTTTCCATAACATGCTTGCATTAAAGAAATTCCTCCTCCTACTTTATCTGGATATTTTGCAATTAACATCATGGTCAGCCATCCACCACATGAATGTCCTGTAATAATAATTTGATTTTTTGGAACACCTTTTTCTAAAAAACTATCTATAAGTTTTAAATTTGAATTAACTCTTTTATCTAATTTGGTTATTCCTTTATATGGAGCTTTAAATTTTTTTTTATTCCATAACCTTTTATAATCATCACCTGCTAGACTGTTAGTACAAAGAAGGTAAACCATAATCTTTTTTTTATTAATTTCCTCACCTACTAATGAAGAAAAATTTCTTATCCCATTTTTCCAAACACAATTTTTTGATGGTGCATCATGAGTCGCTTGTCCATGATTATAAATAAGAACTATCTTATTTTTTGGATCATCAATATTTTGGTTTACAGCATAATTCATTTTATTGTCAAGAAAACCATCTTTAAGAAGTTTATCTGCATAAACTGGTATTGCTAACAATATAGATATGAAAATAAAAAAAAGTTTTTTCATTATTTTAAGTACTCTCTTTTTCTTGCTAATTTAAATCTTCTGTAGACCAATATAATGACTAGTAATGAGAATACTGCCGCAATTCTAAATTCTGTTCCAAGCAAGTAATCTGACCATTCCTCAAATACACCAAGACCCATACCAGATATTGCAACAGCTGGTAAATTTCCAAGTCCTGCAATAATTACAATCATGAAAGATCTAACTGTGTAAGGTAATCCTGTATAAGGGTGAAGTGTAAATGTGATTGCAATACATGCTCCTGCTATTCCACATAATGCTGCGTTAATACCAAAGGTTGCTGCATAAACTTTTTCAGTATCAACACCTAAAATTTTTGCTGCTCTTGCATTTTGTGCTGTTGCTCTAATTGCTCTACCTAATTTTGATTTCTTCATGTAGATGACAAGAATGATTGCAGATATCACACAAACTGCTCCTGAAAATATTTTTGCATTAGGAAGTGTAACTGAATTATTAAATAACATAGTTGTTCCAAAGTTTGATTGAGCAACCACTACGTCTGCACCAAATGCAAAATTCATTAACTGTTGAGCTAAAATACTAATTCCAAATGTAGCGAGTATTGAAGTAAACAAATCTTTATCTACTACTTTATTAATTACTAATTTGTACATCCCCCAACCCACACAATACATAATGATTGGTGATACAATTACTCCAAAGGCTGGGTGAATTCCTGAGAGATACATAAAGTATGCAATGTATCCACCCATTATTACTAATTCTCCTTGAGCAATGTTTATTATATTCATCACTCCCCACTGCAATGCCATTCCATAAGCAATTAATGCAAACAGAATACCAAGAAGTATTCCGTCCATTGACGCTTGAACCATTAATATAGGTGCTTGGAAAATTAATAAATCCATAAATTTTCTAGATATTTATAAAAAAATGCCCCCTATAACTAGGGAGCATTTTGCATATTAGATATTATCTTTTTGACCAAGATGGAATTGGGTGTACCAACTCAGCAGATGCCCATTTTGTAGGAGCAACAACTTTGTTTTCACACTTACTACCATCATCGTTACATGATACTTGGAAGAGTACCATTGGCTTAGATACGTTTTGACCACCTTCAGCAAATTTTATGTTTCCATAAAAAGTTTGCATGTCAGTTGCAGCTAAAGCATCTCTAACTTTTTTAGTATCAAATGATTGTGCTCTTTCGAACGCATCTTTGTAAACTAATAAAGCAGCTGATGATTCTGCAGCTTGGTATGGAGGCGCATATCCAAAAGCTTTCGTAAAGTCAGCGTCATATTTCATACCACCACCAAAGAATTTATCTTTGTAAGATAGAGATTTATGCCATTGAGAAGCACAAAGTGCATACTCAGAAGCTTTACCATGTTGTTTAGATAATTTAGCAGCATCACAGTGAGTCATTGCTAACATTTTCACATCAACTTTCATCTCTGAGATTTGTCTAATAGCTGTCAAAGCACCTTTGGTATGACCTGAAACTACAAGAACATCTGGATTAGTAGCTTTTACTTTAGATAAAGTGGCAGCCATATCGTTAAGCTCTTTTGGTAATTTGTCATCTATAATGATTTTAGAACCTGTTCTTTTAGCAGCTTCAACAATACCCAATCTCACATCTTGTGAGAAGGCGTCTTGTTCAAATGCCATTGCAATCGTAACTGGTTTTCCACCATTTTTTTCAACTGCAAGATCAATTGCTACATCAAGATATAAGTTAGCTGGAGCTAGTACTGCAAATAAATATTTGTATCCTTTAGTGAATAATGATCTAGATGCGCCGTTTGCTTCGACCATAGGAACTTCATATTTTTCAGTCACAGGCGCCATAGCTTTTGTAAGTCCTGAGCTGTATGGTCCAAGCATATACTTAACACCATCTTGTTGGATTAATCTTTCTGCAAGCTGAGCAGCTCTTCCTGAGTTTGATTCATCATCATAATAAATGATATCAAACTTGTAAGTTTTTCCACCAACTTTAACACCACCCATGCTGTTAATTCTCTCAACTGCTAAGTTATAACCGTTTTGAGTATGAACACCATTTGATGAATATTTTCCAGTCAAGGAAACAGCTGCACCTAAGATAATTTTATCTCCAACAACCTTCGCAAAAGATATTGTTGAAGTGGAAATTAAAAGGGTAATTGCAGAAATTAACGTAATAATTATATTTCTGATTTTCATTTTATTTCTTTCTTTATTAGTTATTTTAAATTTAATAGATCAATTAAACCTCTAAATACTAAAAAAAACAACCGTTGTGATACAAAAATAATTACCACAACCAAATAGTATCTAATGTCTAATATTTTTGAATAACTGCAATTATAATTGCAATTATAATTAAAAAACACGCTGAAATTGTATTTATAACCTTTGGGTTTGCTTTTATCCAAACTATTAATTTTCTAGCAAGTATCGCATAAGCAACTAAGGATAAAAAATCTAAAACAACATATGTTGTAATCAAAATAAAAAATTGAACAACATAGTTTGTATTAAAATCAATAAATTGTGGAAAAATCAAAGGAAAGAACATCCAAGCCTTAGGACTTGTTCCTGCAACTAAAAAACCATCTTTAAAGAATGAAAAAAAACTTTTTAACGTAAAATTTTTTGAGTTAATATCTTTAGGTCTAGAGTTATAAATATCGTAAGCAAGATACAGTAAATAAATTATTCCAATCCACTTAAATGTATTTAAAAAATTTGGATTTTCAGAAAAAAAAGATCCAAGAACAAAAATTACTAATGTTGCTTGAATAATGTTTGCAGTAATGTCTCCTAATGCTGTCCAAATACATTTTTGAACACCATAATTCATCGAATAAGAAATAATTAGAATCCGTGGTGTCCCTGGAGTAATAAATAAAAATAAAATTATCTGTAAAAAAAGAAAATAATTTAAAGGAATCATCTTGAGGCAGTTGGGATAGTCCTAAAAAACCGGGAGCTAAAGATGGCTAACTAGGACTATCTAGATTTGACAATACCACATGCTTACATAAAATGCATTAATCATTTTTTTAAATATAAGGAATTTATGAAAAAAAAAGGTCACACCCCTGTTACTAGAGCCAAAAACCCAGAGCCACATATTGATGACCCAGATTGGATAGTTTGGGCAGCTTGGGCAGATCGTATTACTTTTGAGGAAATTGAAGAAAAGACGGGTAAAATAGAGTCTGAGGTAATTAAGATTATGCGAAGATCTATAAAACCTGTTTCTTTCAGATTGTGGAGAAAGAGAGTTAATCAAAAAAGCATAAAACATAGAAAAAAGTTTGAATATTCTAGAAAAGAAATAACTAGCAAAATTAAAAAGAACGATTATTTATAAGATATGAAAAACGTAACTATTTATACAGGTACACTTTGTAATTTTTGTGACGCAGCTAAAAAATTGTTTACTCGGAATAATATTGATTATAAAGAAATTAATATTGCAACGGTTGATGGTGCGGTTGATGAAATGATTAAAAAAGCAAATGGTAAAAGAACTGTTCCTCAAATATTTTTTGATGATCAACATATTGGTGGTTACGATGAAGTTAGAGCTCTTGAAAAAGAAAATAAATTACAAGATTTGTTAAAATAATTTTGTCAAAAATCATTTTTATACCAGCAGTAGAACGACTAACTATTCTTTATAAAAACTTTATTAATTTTTTGGTTTAAAAATTAAGCAAACACCATTATTGCAGTATCTTTTTCCAGTTGGTTTAGGTCCATCTTCAAAGATATGGCCATGATGACCACCACATTTTTTACAATGATATTCTACTCTTTCATAGCCTAATAGAGTATCTGTTTTAGTTTCAAAGGCATTAGATAAAGATTGATAAAATGAAGGCCAACCCGATCCACTTTCGTATTTGGTTGTTGCATCAAATAATTTTTCACCACAATTTGCACAATGATAACCGCCCTCTCTCTTTTCTTGATTTAATACACTGGTACCAGGTGCTTCTGTTCCGTCTTCAAATAAAATCAACTTTTGTTCAGCGGTAAGGTCTGGATTATTATTATTTTTCATTTCTTATAAAAATATAATTAAAATCAATCTTCATATTTAAAGTATAACCCTTTTCGATAAGGATTCCCTTTAATTTTTTACTAATCAATTTAGATTGTTTATTGTGGTTAATCATTTCTACACAAATTACTTTAATTTTGTATTTGTCAAAGTCTATAGATTGAATAATATTTATTTCATGACCTTCCACATCTATATTCATAAAGTCTATATTATCAAATTGAAACTGATCTAGTATCTTATCTAACCTTTTAGTTTGAATCTTGCTTTTAGTTATTTCACTGTCTTTTATTCCATGATGTTTTTGTAAAAAATTAAGATGATTTACTTCTATTGTATTTTGTGTATTTAGCTCATCTATAAAATAAAGCGTTTTTAAAGTTTCTTGATCTGATATTGCTGCATTAATATTAAAATCTTTTGGTCTAAAAAAATTGAATAATTCTATAGTTAGAGGATTTAGATCAATATTTATTCCTCTCCATCCATGCTTATAAAGTAAATTTGTATTACTGTGTCTAGTGGGATGAAAACATCCAATGTCAACATATTTTCCTTTATAATTTTTATCAAAAAGTTTCAAAATTTCTTTTTCCTCACCTAGTTGAGAACCATTTTTTAAAAATTTATAATTTCTAATATAAATATTATAAAAATAATAAAATTTATTAAAGAAAGGGTATTTTTTGGAAAAATTACGTAATTTAGATTTTTGAAGTTTACACAAAATATTTAAATTATTCAATTACTCTTAGAGGTTTGCCTTCTACACATGCTTCTAAATTTTCAATCATTTGTGTGTAAAAAATACCATAATTCTCTGCTGTCACATAACCAATGTGAGGCATCAATAATGCATTAGGTAAAAATCTCAATTTATTGTTTTCGGGTAAAGGTTCTTTTTCATAAACATCAAGACCGGCACCGGCAATTACATTGGTTGATAACGCAATAATCAGATCATCTTCATTAATAATTGAACCTCTGGAAGTGTTAATTAGAAAAGCTGTTTTTTTCATCATATCTAACTCTTTTAATTCTATTAATTTTTTATATCTTTCTCCTCCTTGAACATGAATGGATATAAAATCAGAATTTTGTAATAAATCCTCCTTACTGCATGGCAAGACACCTAATTCTTTACAAGTATCTAAGTTTAAATTTTCACTCCAAGCCATGACCTCCATACCAAAAGCTTTGCCAATTTTTGCAACTTGAGAGCCAACCCTTCCAAGTCCCACTAAACCTAAGATTTTTCCTTTAAGCTCAAAACCAATAGTTGTTTGCCAATAGCCTTGATACATATTATCAATTTCTTCTTTAAAATTTCTAGCTGATCCTAAAATTAAAGCCCAAGTTAATTCAGTAGTTGAGGTAAAATTAATATCAGTTCCACATACGATAATTTTTCTTTTTTTAGCAGCTTCTAGATCAACTGCTTTATTTCTGGAACCGCTCGTAATGATATATTTAAGATTATTAAGATTATCAATTAAGTTTTTAGTGATAGGAGTTCTCTCTCTCATTATCAATAAAGCTTCAAAGTCTGATAGTTGCTCTATTGTATCTGCTTCATCTAAAAAGGGTTCATTGAATATTCTAAATTCATATTTTCCAGATAATTTTTTTAAATCAAAAAACTCTTGTGAAACATTTTGATAATCGTCTAAGATTGCAATTTTAAGCATTTTTAATTTTTTTATTTGATAAAAGGATTCCTGTTAAAATAAATATTGCACCTAACATATGATAAAACATAAATTTTTCATTAAAAATAATCATTGCCATAACTGCACTTAATATAGGCATCATATGTAAAAAAACACCAGCTCTATTAGCGCCAATTAAGGAAACTCCTTTTATCCAAAAAATAAAAGAAGCAAGACCTGGAAGCAATACTACATAAAATAAAATCATGAAAAATTTTTTATCTGGAACAATTCTATAGTCCATTTGATATTCTATAAAATAAATTGGAATTAAAAAAATAAAACCGAATGAGATTACCACCTCTAATAATGCCAATTGAGATAGTTCATGTTTTTTTTTCTTTAATAGCGCTGAATAAGTTGCCCATGACAACATTCCAAAAACCATTGTAATATCACCTTTATTAAAATCTAGATTTATTAATATTCCAAGATTGGCTTTGGTTATAATTAAAACTACTCCAATAAAAGAACATGCGACTCCTAATATTTGGAAAATATTAGTTTTTTCAATTTTCAAAATTGATGAAATAAAAATGATCATCACCGGTATTGTGGATATCATTAATACTCCACTGATAACTTGAGTAAAATTTAAAGAGTAATAAACAATTGAATTAAATATAGTGACACTAGTTATTCCGAGAACCATATAATATTTATAATTTTCTAAAATATAATTTATTTTTTTTAATATTTCTTGAATTGTAAACGGTGCTAAAATTAGCCAAGCAAGAAGCCATCTATAAAAATTTAATGAAAAAGGTGGTATTTGATAGTGGCTAGCAAATTTTCCAACTAAAAAATTTCCTGACCAAAATAAAGATGCTAAAAATAAAAGAATGTATGCAATATTATTTTTGTTTGTCACTTAGCTAAACCTAAGAGAACTATAAGGTTTTAAATCTAAATTTGTATTTTCTTCAGCAATCATACCTGAGATTATTTTCCCTGAAATTGGTCCCAATGTCCATCCTAAATGATGATGGCCAAAACAGTAAAAAACATTTTTATACTTTTTGGATGGCCCCATTACAGGTAAATAGTCTGGTAGTGTTGGTCTAAATCCTAGCCATTCATCTTCATGTTTAGGTAAATCACCCATCATATATTTTGCATTATTAATTAAGTTTTTAACTCTTGATTTTGACAAAGGATTGTCTAATCCACCAAATTCTACAGTACCTACCACTCTAAGTCCTTGTTCCATTGGAGTAATACCAAATCCTCTATTTTGAAAAATTACAGGTCTGCTTAAAAGGTGATCACAATCTTTAAAATGAACGTGATAACCTCTTTCAGTATCAAGAGGTATTTTTTCATCTAAATTATCTGTTAATTGTTTAGAAAATGAACCACATGCAATCACCAATCTATCAAATATAAATCGTTGTGTTTCACTAACCAGCACTGGTTTTTCCTCATCAAAATTTATATCTTTAATATTCAGCTTTAAAAACTTACCACCTTTTTTTAAAAAAAGCTCAAATAACTTCAAAAGTATTTTTTTAGGATTTCTAGCGTGTCTACCATGTTGGTAATAAACACCTCCATGGTAAATGGGTTTTATATTTGGCTCTAAATCATGAATTTCTTTTGGGGTTACTAATTGTTGATCAACACCAAGTTCATTTCTAACTTTAATTTCAAGCTCTCTACTTTTTAAGCTTTGATCATTCCAAATATATAAAATACCTTTTTTTTCAACTAATCCTCCAAGATCAATTTCATCAAATAATTCATCATAAGCAGGTAATGCTAAATCTAAAATTTGATGCATGTTTTTAGCTGTATGCATCATTTTTTTTGTGGAGCAGTTTTTTATAAATTGTAATAACCATGGAATCATTTTTGGAACATAATTCCATTTAAGAGCAAGTGGGCCAGTTGTACTTAAAAGCATGGCCGGAACATCTCTTAAAACATCTGGTCTATTTATTGGAACAGATGCATATGGAGAAAAGTGACCAGCATTACCATAAGATGCAGCGGGGCTGCCAGGCTCATCTCTGTCGAAAATTGTAACATTAAAACCTTTTTTTTGTAAAAATAATGAATTTGAAATTCCTTGAATTCCTACACCAATGATTCCTACTTTTAGATTTTTTTTCATTAGATGATCATATAATTATTAGTGCTAATTGCTTTTGCGACAAATTATACAAATTTAGGCAATTAACTGCTTGTGATTAATTTTAGCACTCATAACAATAGCAAAACCTATCATAGTTGCTAACATTGAAGACCCTCCGTAAGACATGATGGGTAAAGGAGAACCTACTATTGGCAGTAATCCCAAAACCATAGACATATTAATAGAAACATAAAAAAATATTGCAGATCCATAACCATAACAAAAAAGTTTTGCAAAATAGCTTCTTGAAATTGTGCCTATCCACAAAACTCTAAAAACTATAACTCCATATATTAATAAAAGAAATATTGAGCCTACAAAGCCGTGCTCTTCTGAAAATAAAGTAAATATAAAATCAGTATGCTTCTCAGGTAAAAATTCTAAATAACTTTGTGTGCCTTTTAAAAAACCTTTGCCAGTTAAGCCGCCCGAGCCAACAGCTATTTTAGATTGAATAATTTGATAACCCGCTCCTAAAGGGTCTCTACCTGGATTTAGAAAAGTTAAAATTCGAAGTTTTTGATATGGTTCTAAAAATGCAATGACAAATGGCATTGAAATAATTAAAATTAGAAATGAATAAAAAAAATATTTTATGTTTAAACCTGCAAGCCATAAAACTACTAAACCACTAGATGCAATTAATATTGCTGTACCTAGATCAGGCTGATTAAGTACAAGAATAATTGGCAAAATTAAAATGACTAAGGTTGTCAATATATCTTTAAAAGAACTAACTCTTTCTATTTGAAGGCGATGATAATATTTTGAAAGACATAAAATAATTGCAATTTTCATAAGTTCTGAAGGTTGAATGTTTATAAAATATAGATTTATCCATCTTTGAGAGCCCGATGTTTTAATTCCATATAATGAAGCCCAGATTAGAAATAATAGAATTATTAAATAAAATATATATCCAAAAAAATGCCAAAATTTTATATTAAAAAAAGATAAAAAAATCATCATTGAGAAAAAAATTGAAAATTTAAAAATATGACTTCGGGTGTGAAATAAAAGTTCTCCTCCATCTGTTGAGTACATTGTAAATCCACTTATCAAGCCAAGAAATAAAATGCTAATTAACAAGACATAATCGAAATTTTTTATTTTTTGAACTATACTTAAGTTGTCATCTAATGAGTTTTGATTATACATTTATATTTTTAAAGACCCCTGTGTTCTAATTTTTTCTCTGGCCTCATGTCTATCTATTAATAGCTTAAATAATTTTTTCGCAATTGGTGCAGCTGTTGAACTTCCTGATCCACCATGCTCAACTATAATGCTTACCGAATATCTTGGTTTTTTATAAGGACCAAATGCAATATATAAAGCATGATCTCTGTCTTCATATGGAATGTCTATTGTTTTTAAATCAAGCTCTCTTGCTCTTTTTGTTATTTTTTTTACTTGCGCTGTTCCTGTTTTACCAGCAAATTGGTATTTAGGGTTTTTTATTCTTGAAGAATAAGATGTTCCTCTTACTTCATTTGTAGAACTAAACATGGCCTCTAGAACAAACTTTATATTCTCAGGATTTCTGTAAAGAGTGTGGTGTTTTTTTTTATTAATAAAATTAAAAAATTGTTCACTTGTTTCTTTCAGCTCTTTATTAATTTCTAAGGCAGATTTGGCATTTTGATCCATTTTATTTTTAATATTTTCAAAAGTATCTTGATTGTCCTCCACTATTATTCTTGGATAAATTTTATACCCTCCGTTTGCAAGTTGAGCTGTCATTAAACATAGCTGAAGTGGTGTGGTTTGAATATAACCTTGACCAATACCTGTAATTAAAGTTTCACCCAAAACCCACTCGACACCTAGATTGTCTTTTTTCCATTTAGTGTTAGGTACTAACCCTTTTTTCTCATTTTCAAAAACTTCTTTTAAAACTTTCTCTCCTAAGCCAAATTTTAAAGCTGTTTTATTTAATCGGTCTACACCAAGTTTTCTAGAAATTTCATAAAAATATGTATCACATGATTGCTTAATTGCGTTTTTTAAATCAACTACACCATGGCCTTTTTTTTTCCAACAGTGATAAGTTTGACCATACATTTCCATCTTTCCTTTGCAGTTCACTTTAAAATTTGTGGAGATTACATTGTTCTCTAAAGCAGATAGAGCAACAATTGGTTTAATTGTTGATCCGGGTGAATATAGTCCTGTTAAAGTTTTATTTGTTAGGGGTTTTAAAGGGTTATTTCTGATTAATTGCCAATCATCTTGACTTATACCAAATAAAAGCAAATTTGGATCGAAAGATGGCGAGGAGTGCATAGCAACTATCTCTCCAGTATAAATATCCATAATACTTATGGAGCCTGCTCTTTCATTTAATAACTCATTGCACAATTTCTGAACTTCTGAGTCAATTGTGAGTTTGATTGTTTTTCCTTTAACTCCATCCTTATACTCTATTTGATTAATTCTTTTACCATATGCATTTACTTCATATCTTTGAATTCCATTAGTCCCAATTAAAACATTTTCAAATGTTTTTTCTAAACCGATTTTTCCAACTTTAAGACCTGAAACATATCTATTTTTAATAATCTCATTATTTAATAAATCACTTTCGTTTGCTTGACTTACATATCCTAATACATGTGTATAATTCTCTTTAAATGGATAATCTCTCGATACAGATAAAACAGGTTTCACTCCTACTAAATCGTGTAAATAATAGTTAATTTCTGAAAATTGTTCCCAAGTAAGGTTTTCGGAAATAATTAAAGTTTCCCAAGGCTTTTGAATATCTTTTTTCTTTAATATTTTTGAAAATACTTTATCACTTAAATTTAAAATTTTCTTTAATCTTAGTATTAAATATTTAAAATTTTCTACTTGTTCTGGGATTACATGCAGTTGATACACTCTAATATTTCCTGCAATAATATTGCCATAATAATCTAAGAACTCACCTCTAACTGGTGGTAGTCTCCATTCTCTTAATCTATTTTTATCAGATAATGTTAAATATTTTTTATTTTCTGTAATTTGTAATGAAAATAATCTTGTGATTATTCCTAGAAATATAACTATTTTTGCTACACCTATAATAAACATCCTTCTATTTATTACTTGAAGTTTTTGACCACTAAAATCCTGACGTAACATTAATATCTCCTTGTTAAAAATTTTTCAAAAAAATCGAATATATGTGAGAAACTAAAATAAAATAAAAAAGTAAATAAAATATTTATCATTTGATCCACAAAATTAATTTCATAATTAAAAATAAAAGTTAAAATTAAAAAGGATATTGAGTCAACAGTCAAAATTGACATAAGAAAAAATATCCAATCCTTTATTAGATTTGGTCTTAAGGTAATATTTCTAAGATAGGATGCGGCACCACATAATAACAAATAAAGACAACTACTTAAACCTAATGGCATTCCAATAACGATGTCGTTAAATAATCCAGCTATAAAAATTAAACCATAACCTAGGCTCTCACTTTTTTTTAAACTGTAATAAAAAATTAAAATATAAGAAAAGTTAAATGAAAAATATT
>CAJQSH010000050.1 GCA_905612505.1 uncultured Candidatus Pelagibacter sp.
TTTTTATGACAATAATTCAATAGACAGCTTAAGCAATGTTGCCAACTCACACTATCCTCATTTAGGAACTTTAATATGGTCATTCTTTTGGAAAATTAGTTTAATAGACCACGAGTATTCTGGCAGACTTTTTTTTGGATTTATATTTGTTATTTCAATTTTATGTTTAGTTGATCTTTTAAAAACTAATAATGTCTATAAATTTATAATTTCAATTCTTTTTATTTTTATATCATATGACTACGATATAGTTTTTAGCGGTAACCAAGAAGTTTTAGTTTTTTCTTTGATAGGCATTGCTATGAATTTTATTCATCGTTTATCTGAAAAGAAAAATATAAATGAAAATTTTTATTTATTTTTGATTTTACTAGTATGTAACTTATTAATTTGGACCAAACAAGAGGGTGGAATTTATGCTTTTACTCTAATTTTAACTTTGTTATTTTTTTTTAAATTACAATTAAAAAAAAAAATAATCATCTTTACGATTTATTTAATCTTCTTATTTCTTAGGTTATTTGTTCATAAATTTTATAATTTTGAAATGACCTTAAACTATGGGTATAATGATTTTTCAATTTATAGCATTATTAATAAAATTTCATTTACAAGAATTTTTTTAATTTTAAAATATTTTTTATTAGCTTTTTTAAAAAATTACTTATTGGCAATTGGATTTTTAATTTTTATTTTATCTTATATGAATAAAAATTTATTTTTTAAGTCTTTTTATATTTACTTTTATGCAGCAGCTAATTTTTTATTTATATTTTTTATTTTTTTATTATCTGATGGAGATTTGCTTTTTTTACTAAAAACTAGCCTAGATAGATTAATTTATTCAGTTTCACCTTTTATTTTTTTATTAGTGGTTGATTATATTAATTCTTATAAAAAAAATTAACTTTAGAAAATATTATCATTTTTTATTCACCTATATTAATCAAGGATCCTTTTTCTCGTGCTTGATCAAATGAATAATAAAAAACTGAAATTGCAACAACTAAATATATCGCGTTTAGATAAAAAGCGTGAATGATGTTTCCATAATTAACAGCTTGATTCATTAATATGTTTCTAGTTTCTTCAAAAATATGAACTAGCGGAAGAGCAATTGCTATATATTGAAAAATTTCAGGTAATGTTTCTATTGGGTAATATATACAGCCAAATGGAGCTAATAAAAATAAAGTTGACCAGGCAATATTTTCAAAAGATGGTCCAAATCTTAATAGTCCTGCTGAAACAAATAATCCAAGCGTAATTCCAAAAATATACAAGCTTAAAAAAAGAAAAAACAAAGGCAATCCAAGATCTAATAAGGATATTCCAAAAAGAGGTGATGTTAATAGTATCGCTGGCACAAGTCCAATTAAGGATCTAATTAAAGCTGTAATAACTAAAGAGATTATTATCTCACTGATTTTTATTGGAGCAATAAATAGATTGGTAAAATTTCTACTATAAATTTCCTCTAAAAATAGCATGTTAAAGCCAATGCTGGTTCTAAATAAAAAATCATAAAGAATAGCGCATGAAAGAATAACTCCTACGGCTCCATTATAATAGCTGCTATGAGTAGCAAAAAAATTTGAAATAAACCCCCACAAGGTAATTTGAATCGAGGGCCAATATATTAAATCCAAAACTCTTGGAAAAGATCTAGTTATTAAATAAAAATGTCTTAAAAAAAGACCATAAATTTTACTAAAATTCATTTTTATTCCTTACTAGTTGTAAAAAAACTTCTTCTAAATTTTCCCTTCCATGCTTTTTTATTAACTGCTCAGGTGTTCCTTGATCAATAATAATACCATCTTTCATCATTAGTACAGAATTGCATAATCTTTTAACTTCACTCATATTGTGAGAAGCAAGAAGTACTGATATTTTTTTTTCTTTTTTATAATTTTCTAAAAAAGTTCTAATAAAATCACCTGTTTCTGGATCCAATGATGCTGTTGGCTCATCCAATAAAAGAACAGTTGGATCATTTATTAGAGCTTTTGCCAAGCTGGCTCTATTTTTTTGTCCAGATGAAAGCTCACCAGTCATTTTATTTAAGAATTCATTTAACTTTAGTTTACTTGCAAGAAAATCAATTTTATCATTTAAATTTTTGACAGAATACAATTTACCATAGACAATTAAATTTTGTTTAACAGTCAGTTTTTTTGGTAGTTCAATATAGGGAGAAATAAAATTCATTTTATGAAGAAGTGAAATTCTGTGATTTTCAATATTCATACCATTTACAAGAACCTTTCCTCCTGATGGTTTTAATAATCCAAGTATCATTGCTATGGTAGTTGTTTTTCCGCAGCCATTAGGCCCTAGCAACCCAACTATCTCATTTTCATTAATCTTAAAGTTTATATTTTTTACAGCTTTTTTTGATTTATATGACTTTGATAAATTTAGAACTTCAATTGAATTTGTCATATGAATTATTGAAATCTTGAAGCCCTTTTTAATCTATCATTAATTGATTGTCCAATACCAATATTTTGAATTTTTTCTACGGCAATTGATTTATACCCTTTGTGTTTAATTTTCCTTAAAAGTGAATATAAATTTTTAGCTGCTTCTTTTAAATTATTTTTTTTACTTAAATAAAAATAATTGGGACGGTAATTTTTTTTTTTTTTTAATAAAAGATAGGCTTCGTCTTTTTTTGGTTTTTTTATATTCATTCTCAACGGAATACCAGGAGAGTAATGAAGGTGTAATTGTCCAGGAGCAATTTTTTTTTTTGGATTTATATTAATTGTAATTTTTTTACCTAAAATTTTTTCTATCTTTGAGACTTCCAACCCACCTAATCTAAGCACATTAGGTTTATTTCTAAGGTCAATTATGGTTGATTCAATTCCAATATTACATTTTCCACCATCTAAAATATATTTAATTTTATTACCAAAATCCTCTCTAACATCTGAAGCTTGTACAGCACTTAATTTTGTAGAAATATTTGCACTAGGAGCTGCTAATGGATAATTTAACTTGGTTAATAATTTTCTAAAAACTCTGTGTTTAGGAAATCTCACCGCTAAATTATTTTTTTTATTAGTAACAATTTTTGATATTTTTGAATTTTTAGCTAAATTCAGTATGTATGTTATCGGCCCAGGGGAAAATTTTTTATATAACTTTAGGAAATCCTTATTTATTAAACAATCCTTTTTTAAATCATTAATATTGCAATAATGAACAATCAAAGGGTTAGATGGAGGTCTTTTTTTTAATTTAAATATCTTTTTTACAGCATGATTGGAGTAGGCATTAGCGGCTAATCCATAAACTGTTTCAGTTGGTACGCCTATACAATAATTTTTATCTAGGTAATTTTTAGCTTTTTTGATATTTGATTGATTAAATTTCATGTATTAATAATTATTATTATATGAAAGATAAAAATTTACCAGACGATAATGATTCGCAGTCTCTTGAAGAATTAACTAATGATGCAAATAATATTGTTGAATTATTAGAAAATGAAAATAATCCTCAAAACTCTATAGATAATTATCAAAGACTTATCAAATTAAACAATATTATTGAAAAAAAATTTCAAAAAAATTCAAAAGAAATAAATGAGAAAACAAAAAAAAAAGTTCAAAATATAACTAATAAAAAAAATGCAAAATAAACTTACAAAAATTGCAAAAGATACTAATCTATTCTTAAAAAAATTTATTAAGAAACAAAAAAAAACTGAATTAATAGCACCAATGAATTATGGATTATTTTCAGGTGGAAAAAAAATAAGATCAAAAATTTTAGTAGATATTGGCTGTTTATTTAAAGTTAATTATAAAACTTTAATTTCTATAGGAGCATCAGTTGAGTGCATACATGCTTATTCGTTAATTCACGATGACCTTCCTTCTATGGATAACGACAGTTTAAGAAGAGGAAAACCATCGACACATATTAAGTTTGGAGAATCTACAGCGGTGTTAGCTGGTAACTCGCTTCTCACAATGGCATTTGAAATTTTGAGTGATTCAAATTTAAAAATAAAGTCAAAAATTAAAATTAATCTGATTAAAAAACTATCAGAGTGCTCAGGCCATTTGGGCATTGCTGGAGGTCAGTTTTTAGATTTAAGTTTTGAACATAAAAAAATTTCTAAAAAAAGAGTTATAGACATGGAAATTAAAAAAACTGGTAAACTTTTTAGTTTTTGTTGTATGGCGCCTGCCATAATTAAAAACAAAAATATAAAAGAAATTAATTTTTTTAAAAAAATAGGGTTAGAGATTGGTTTATTGTTTCAAATAGCAGACGATCTGATTGATTATCAAAGCTCATCAAAAATAGCAGGAAAAAAAACTAAAAAAGATAAAAAAAAAGGAAAAGCTACGCTTATAAGTTTACTCGGTTATAAAAATGCTATTAAATATAGTGACAAAATAAAATCTAAAATTATTAATAATTTAAAAAAATATGGATCAGGTTCAAAAAATATATGTGAAACTTTGGATTATATTTTAATAAGAAATAAATGAAAAAAAATTATAAATACTTGCAAAGTATAAATTTTCCATCAGATATTAAAAAACTTTCTGAAAGTAATTTACAAAAATTATCTGATGAAGTCAGAGAAGAAATGATAAGCGCTGTTTCAGAAACGGGAGGACACCTAGGTGCAGGACTAGGTGTAGTAGAGTTGACTGTTGCTTTGCATTACATTTTTGACACTCCAAATGACAAATTGATTTGGGATGTTGGCCACCAAACGTACCCTCATAAAATTTTAACAGGAAGAAAAAATCAAATTAAAACTCTGAGACAAGGAGGTGGATTGTCAGGATTCACTAAAAGATCTGAAAGTGAATATGATCCTTTTGGCGCCGCCCATAGTTCAACGTCTATTTCATCCGCATTAGGAATAGCTGAGGCAAATAAACTTTCAAAAAAATTAAATAATGTAGTTGCAGTTATAGGTGATGGAGCGATTAGTGCGGGTATTGCCTATGAAGCAATGAACAACGCTGGCGCTTCTAAAACTAAAATGATTGTCATTTTAAATGATAATGACATGTCAATTGCAAAACCTGTGGGTGCAATGAGAACTTATTTAGCAAAATTATTATCAGGAAAGGTTTATTTTAATTTAAGAGAAACTTTTAAACTAATCACCTCAGCCTTTTCAAAAAGGTTTAGCGCTAAAGCTAGTAAAGCAGAGGATTTTTTACGCTCAGCAGTCACCGGTGGAACTTTATTTAATTCTCTAGGTTTTTATTATGTTGGCCCAATAGATGGTCACGACTTAGATGCCCTTATACCAATTTTAAAAAATGCCAGAGATTCAAGACATGAAGGACCAATAATGATTCATATAAAAACACAAAAAGGAAAAGGTTATTCTTATGCTGAAAAAGCAAGTGATCATTATCATGGTGTTTCAAAATTTAATATTGAAACTGGAGAACAAATAAAAAGTGGAACTAATTTACCGGCTTATACAAAAATTTTTGCAAACACTTTAGTAAAACATGCTGAAAGAGACAGCAAGATTGTTGGTATTACAGCAGCAATGCCTGGAGGAACGGGGCTAGATATTTTTGGAAAAAAATTTCCTAAAAGAATGTTTGATGTAGGTATTGCTGAACAGCATGCTGTTACTTTTGCGGCAGGTTTGGCTACAGAGGGCTATAAACCTTATGCTGCAATTTATTCAACATTTTTACAAAGAGCTTATGATCAAGTTGTCCATGATGTAGCCATCCAAAGCTTACCAGTTAGATTTGCAGTAGATAGAGCAGGTTTAGTTGGAGCTGATGGACCAACACATGCCGGTTCATTTGATATTACTTATTTAGCTACCTTGCCTAATTTTATAGTTATGGCAGCAAGTGATGAAGCCGAACTTGTTAAAATGATTAATACTTCAGTTGACATTAATGATCGACCCTGTGCCTTTAGATACCCAAGAGGAACGGGTTTAGGTTTAGAGTTACCAACAATTGATGAAAAATTAGAAATTGGTAAAGGAAAAATAGTCTTAGAGGGAAAAAAATTAGCAATTTTGAGTCTTGGGACAAGACTCAACGAATGTTTAATAGCTGCAGAAAGTTTGAAGAAAAAAGGAATTAATATTACAATTGTTGATGCAAGATTTGCTAAGCCGTTAGATGAAAATTTAATATGGCAAATTGCTACCGACCATGAAGCGCTAATTACTATTGAAGAAGGTTCCATTGGTGGATTTGGCTCTCATGTATCAAATTTGTTAGTGGAAAAAAATTTATTGGACAAAGATTTAAAGTTTAGAGCAATGATATTACCAGATAGATTTATTGGTCAAGACAAACCAGACTTAATGTATAAAGCTGCAGGATTAGATTCTCAATCAATTCAAGAAAAAGTTTTAAACCTATTAAATTCTAATATAGTTTTACAAAAACAAAAATAGACTATTAGCTACACTGAGCTTTGTTCATCAGGTAGTGATCTAAAAGTACACAGTTTAGCATAGCCTCACCAACAGGAACTGCGCGAATACCTACGCAAGGATCGTGTCTACCTTTAACTGAAATAGTTGTATTTTTTCCGAATTTATCTATTGTTTTTCTAGTTTTTAAAATTGAAGAAGTTGGCTTTACAGCAAATGAAACAACTATTTCTTGACCAGTTGAAATTCCACCAAGAATTCCTCCGGCGTTATTAGAATTAAATTTCAATTTTTTACCTTTTTGAGAAATTTCATCTGAGTTTTGTTCACCGCTTAATTGAGCGACATTCATTCCAGTGCCAATATTTACACCCTTAACAGCATTTATACTCATCATTGCAGATGCAATATCCATATCTAATTTTGAATAAACGGGAGCACCCAAACCAACAGGAATACCTCTAGCTTTTATTTCAATAACTGCACCACAAGAAGATCCAGACCTTCTAACACTTAGCAAATATTTTTCCCAAAGTTTTAGCATAGATTTGTCAGGGCAAAAAAATGGGTTTTTTTTAATTGTTTGATCATTCCATTTATCTACATCGCAACCCAATATTCCTAATTGAGTAACAGCACCAATGACTTGAAATTTTTTACCTAATTTTTTTTCTAAAACTTTTTTAGCAATTGCACCTGCTGCAACTCTTGAGGCTGTTTCTCTTGCAGAGGATCTTCCTCCGCCTCGATAATCTCTTATTCCATATTTTTTAAAATATGTAAAATCAGCATGCCCTGGTCTGAATTTATCTTTAATGTTTTCATAATCTTTTGATCTCATGTCTTGATTATAAATAATTAAAGAAATAGGTGTTCCAGTTGTTTTACCCTCAAATACTCCTGATAAAATTTGAACCTTATCATCTTCTTTTCTTTGAGTTGTGAATTTTGACTGTCCAGGTTTTCTTTTATCTAATTCCACTTGAATATCTTGTTCTTTTAGGTTTATATTAGGTGGACAGCCATCAATTATGCAGCCAATAGCTATCCCATGAGACTCACCCCATGTTGTGAATCGAAATAGCTTTCCAAAAGTATTAAATGACATTATTTATATTATATAGATTACTTTGTTATAATTATGAATCAAAAAAACTCATTAGGGCTTAATAACTGCTTTTTAGATCTAAATGATCCAATTGACTTATTTAAAGTTTGGATGGAGGAAGCAAAAAAGACCGAACCAAACGATCCAAATGCTTTAGCATTAGCAACTTCTGATAAAAATAACCGTCCATCAGTCAGAATGGTTTTGTTAAAAGATTTTGATAAAAGTGGATTTGTTTTTTATACCAATTTGAAGAGTCAAAAAGGAAATGAATTAGAAAATAACCCAAATGCTGCAATGTGCTTCCATTGGAAAAGTCTTTTAAGACAAATAAGAATTTATGGCACAACTCAAAAAGTTTCTAATGAAATAGCTGATGAATATTACAACACAAGAAGTTATGAGAGTAGAATTGGTGCGTGGGCATCAAAACAAAGTTCTATATTAAAAAATAAAAATGAACTTTTAAATTCAATAGATGAATATAAAAAAAAATATAATAATCAAATACAAGTACCAAGGCCAGATCATTGGTCCGGTTGGAGTTTAACTCCTTTAAGTATTGAATTTTGGCTAGATGGAGAAAGTAGAATTCATGAGAGACTTAAATATACTAAAAATGAAAATGGTAATTGGATAAAACTTTTATTAAGTCCTTAAAAACTTCTTTCTAGACTGAAAGAAGTGAGATCTTCTAAAACTTTTTTTTCATCACTATCTTCAAATACAGTCAAAGAATTTGATCCAAGATTTATAAAGTGTTCTGCTTTTTTATAACACTCTTTAATAATGTTATATTTTTTAATTAAAGTTAGAGTATATTTAAAGTCATCTCCTGATTTAGCATCTTGTTTAAAAATATTTTTTAACCTTTCTTTATCACTAGAAGATGTTTTTTGAAATAATAAAATAACTGGAAGTGTAATCTTTCCTTCAAAAAAATCTTTTCCTATTTTTTTTCCAAAAATTTTTGATTCTGAATTATAATCTAAAGTATCATCTGCTATTTGAAAAGTAAGGCCTAGGTTTTTTCCATAGAATTCGAGTGCTTCTTTTTCTTTATTTTTCTGATTAGATAAAATTGCACCAACTTTAGTTGCTGCAGAAAAAAGCTCTGCGGTTTTAGAGGTTATAATTTTAAAATAAGTTTCTTCTAACATATCAACCTCACCTTTATGTTGAAGTTGCAATATTTCTCCTTGAGAAATTTTTGAAGATGTGGAAGATAAAAGTTTTAAAATTTCTAAATTTCCATCTTCAACCATCAATTCAAAACATCTACTTAAAAGATAATCACCAACCAATATTGAAGATTGGTTACCCCAAATTGAATTTAAAGTTTTTTTTCCCCTTCTTAAGCTCCCTACATCAATCACATCGTCATGCATTAGAGTGGCACCATGTATCATTTCTACACAGGCAGCCAAATTTATGTCTCGGCCGCCTTTTTTATAACCACATAATTTAGCAGACCCAAGAGTTAGAAGTGCCCTCAATCTCTTTCCTCCAGTTTCAATATGATAGTTAGACATTTCTTGAACTAGATTAACATCGCTTATAAGTTTTGATTTTATTTTTTCTTCAACTAAAACTAACTTTTCATCAACTAAATCTTTTAGTTGAAAATAAGAATTATTTATTTGGTTTTTAAGCTGAACTACTGTTCCCATAAAAAATAAGTTAGTATAATTATGTTATATTTATTACTTATCAATTGACGCACCTTAATCTTCAACTATAAGTAGGCTTTATATTAAATCAATAATTCTATAAAGATTAGCAATGTTCTCATTTTTTAAAAAGAAAAAAATAATAGCTCACATCAAGCTAAATGGTGTAATTGGTAACGTTGGTAAGTTCAAACAAGGTATAGATTTTTCAGGACAAGAAGAAATTATTGAAAAGGCATTTTCTTTAAAGAAATCTAAAGCAGTAGCAATCACCATAAATTCACCAGGTGGATCGCCTGTACAATCTCACCTAATTTATAAATTTATTAGAGAGCAGGCCAAAAAAAATAAAATGAAAGTTATAGTATTTGCTGAAGATGTTGCTGCTTCAGGTGGATATTTAATAGCCTGTGCGGGAGATGAAATATATGCAAATTCAAGTTCTATAATTGGATCTATAGGTGTTATTTATTCATCTTTTGGTTTTACTGAGTTAATAAAAAAAATTGGTATTGAAAGAAGAGTGCACACTGCTGGAAAAAATAAAAGTTCACTAGATCCGTTCCAAGAAGAAAAAACAGAAGATATTGAACGACTTAAGAATATTCAATTAGATCTTCATAAAGATTTTATTCAAGTAGTAGAAGAAAGCAGAGGCTCTAAACTTAAAAAAGATGGAATTGAATTATTTTCAGGAGAGTTTTGGGCCGGAAGTAAAGCCAAAGAATTAGGACTAGTTGATGGACTGGGAAATGCGAACGAAGTTTTAAAAGAAAAATTTGGACAAGACGTTGTTATTAAAAAATTTGAAAAATCTAAAGGTTGGTTAAGTAAAAAGTTTTCATCATCTAGCAATCAAATGGATCAACTGGCTAATATTTTAGAGGAAAGATCTATCTGGCAAAGATATGGCTTCTAAAGAAAAAATTTCAAAACCTAAATTTAAATCTTTTCAAGATACTATTTTAAATATTCAAAAATATTGGAGTAAGCAAGGGTGCATTATTTTGCAACCATATGATATGGAAGTAGGAGCAGGAACTTTTCATCCAGCAACAACTCTAAGATCATTGGGACCCAAACCATGGAAAGCTGCATATGTGCAGCCATCAAGAAGACCAACAGATGGTAGGTATGGAGATAATCCAAATAGACTACAGCACTATTATCAATTTCAAGTTTTAATAAAGCCATCTCCCAACAATATTAAAAAACTATATTTAAATAGTTTAACAGTAATTGGTATTAATCATAAAGAACACGACATTAGATTTATAGAAGATGATTGGGAGAGTCCAACCCTAGGTGCAGCAGGGCTTGGCTGGGAAGTTTGGTGCGATGGAATGGAAATCACACAATTTACATACTTTCAACAAATGGCAGGCATTGAATGCAAACCGGTCGCAGTTGAAATTACATATGGCCTTGAAAGAATTTGCATGTTCACACAACAAAAGAAAAATGTTTATGATCTATTGTGGAATGATGAAGGAGTAAAATATGGCGATGTATTTCATCAAGCTGAAAAAGAATTCTCGGCATATAACTTTGAGCATGCCAATACAGATAATTTATTTAAAATTTTTGATATGCTAGAGTTAGAAGCAAAATCTTTAGTAGAAAAAAAAATATCATTACCGGCATACGATCAATGCTTAAAAGCAAGCCATGTATTTAATGTTCTAGATGCAAGGGGAGTTATAAGTGTTGCACAAAGAGCGGAATACATTGGGCGTATTAGAGGCATAACTAAAGGAGTTGCGGATGTCTGGCTAAGCAGTCAAACAGAATAATGTCTGAATTTTTTTTAGAATTATTTAGTGAAGAAATTCCAGCAAATTTGCAACGTAACACGCGTGCAGTTTTATTAGAGAATTTCCAAAAATTATTTGAAGAAAAGCGTGTCTTATTTAAAAAAAGTGTGTGTTATTCAACACCAAATCGACTTATTATTTTATTTGAAGGTCTATCTAAGGAAATAATCCAAAAAGCAGAAGAAATAAAAGGACCAAATGTTAATGCTCCAGAAAAAGCTATAGAAGGTTTTTTACGATCTAATCAAATAAATAAAAAATATTTATTAAAAAAAAAAATAGAAAAAGGTGAATTTTATTTCTTTAAAAAATCACCAAAAAAAACAAGCACAATTAATTTACTAGAAGAGCAAGTGCCATTAATTCTTGATAA
>CAJQSH010000051.1 GCA_905612505.1 uncultured Candidatus Pelagibacter sp.
TCGCTCATTACTTCTTTCCAAAATTTTGTATTTTCTTTTCTCATGCTTTTTAGTTCTTCAGAGTTAGCACTTTCTTCTCCAATATAATATATTTCTAGATGTTCTTTAGTTTTATTAATTGAAATAGGCTCTAACCAGAATGTATAAAAGTAATCTACATGCAGACCAATCATTACATTTGGAAATAATGCTATGTATTCGGATTTTTTTGCTAATTCATTGGGCCAATTAGGAAAATTACTAAATGTTCTATTTTTTTTAACGGATCGATTGTATTTATCACTTCCCTGTCCTGCAAACCTATTTGGTAATCCCTGAATATGATAATGATCACTAATATTTGATACTTTATTTAACTCCGGATGAATTGTTGGCAAATGATAGCTCTCACAATAATTTTCAATTGCAAACTTCCAATTACTTTTTACGTCTAAACTAAAATATCCATGATCGTTAGAGTGTACAAGTAAACTTTGATCTTCTTTGGATATAAATTTTGACCATCTATCTTCTAATGGCTTAACATACTCATCAAATTCGATTTCATTATTATTTATATTAATAAAGATTATGTCCATCCAAACTTTTGACTTAACTTCTTTTAAATTGCTTTGTGATTTATTAAACTTGTCTGATTCGTGAATATTTAACCCTCCAATATGAGGTGTTACTTTTAGTTTCCCATCAAAATCATATGCCCAAGAATGATAAGGGCATCTTAAAACATTTTTTAAAGAGCAAGATTTGTCTAAAAGCTTAAATCCTCTATGACTGCAAACATTATGAAAAACCTTTATTTTACTCTCTTTATCTCTAAGTATAATTAGTGGGATTCCTAACAAATTATATGGCTTGGCGTCTCCAATATTTGGAACTGAACTTGCTACCCCAATTACAGTCCATTTATCTGCAAAAATCTTCTTTCTCTCAAACTTAAGATATTCGGTGCTCGTATAGCATTCATTTGGTAGGCCATGGGCTTTCTCTATCGAGTTGCTAACGACCTTAATTTTTTCCATATCCAAGATCTCTGATAAAGCAAGGTTTTTAAAATTTTTAGACATTAAAAAAAATTATCATGGACATAATTTTTGGCAACAAATTTCGTTATCCACAGGATGAATTTCTTTGACAGACTTTTCAAAATAGATAAATATCTGGAAAATGAACTTTTCACTTGAGGTGAGTCCTCACACAGATCTTGATACACTACCTCCGGTTAAGGACGTCTATGTCACTATGCTTCCTGGCGGAGACTACAAAGAGACTGCTGAAAAGTCAGGTGATTTAGTAAAAAAAGGATTTAACCCAGTTCCACATTTTCCAGCAAGATCAATTGTAGATGAATCTCAACTTAAAAATTATATTTTAAGATGTAAAGATGTTGGTGCAAAACAAGCTTTGGTAATTGGAGGGAGTAGAGATCCAATTGGAAAATTTGACAGCTCAATTCAAATACTTGAAACAGGATTTTTTGATGGAATTAAAATAGGAATAGCAGGACACCCTGAAGGCAGTCCAGATATGTCCGATACAGAATTAGAAAAAGCTATGATAAATAAAAAGCCTTATGCTGACTATATTGTAACTCAGTGGTTACTTGATAGTCAACCTATCGTAGATTTCATTTCTAAGCAGTCAATACCAGTGCATGTGGGAATTACTGGGCCAATGAAAATATCTAGCTTAATAAAATTTGCTAATATCGTAGGGGCAAAAAATTCCATTAATTTTCTTAAATCTAATTTTACTAAGGCATTAGATTTGTTGAAACCTAAAGACCCTAATGAATTAATTGGAAAAGTGAAAGAATTTACTGATAACTTCCACATTTATACATTCGGCGGCTTGAAGGAAACTAACAAGTGGTTGAAGGAGAATGGTTATGTCTAATGAATTTGACTATACTAAACTAAAACATGCTACTTCTGTTGATCAATCAGATCGAGAAGTACCATATAACTTAAGACAAAGTGGGCCTACAAAAGTTGAAATGTTAATTTCAACAAGAGTAAGAAAATCTCCATACTGGCATTTATCAATGGAAGCTGGTTGTTGGAGAGCAACTGTTTACAATCGTATTTATCATCCTAGAGGATATGTAAAACCAGAAGATGGTGGTGCAATGGTAGAATATGATGCAATTGTTAATCACGTTACAATGTGGAACGTTGCTGTTGAAAGACAAATTAGAGTTAAAGGTCCGGATGCAGAAAAATTTACGGACTACGTTATAACTAGAGATGCAACTAAGATATCGCCAATGAGGGCAAGATATGTAATTCTATGTAATGCTTATGGTGGTGTTTTAAATGATCCAATTCTTCTTAGAATTTCAAAAGATGAATTTTGGTTCTCACTATCAGACTCAGATATTGGTATGTACCTTCAAGGTGTTAATGCAGATGGAAGATTTGATTGCACAATCGAAGAAATTGATGTGTGCCCTGTTCAAATCCAAGGACCAAAGTCTAAAGCATTAATGAAAGATTTACTTGGTGATCAAGTTGATTTAGACAACATGCCTTTCTACGGTTTAGCTGAAGTTAAAGTTGGTGGAAGAAGTTGTGTAATTTCACAATCTGGTTTCTCTGGAGAAGCTGGCTATGAAATCTACTTAAGAGAAGCAACTAAATATGCTGATGATATGTGGAATGCAGTTCTTGATACAGGTAAAAAACACAAACTAATGGTTATTGCTCCTGCTCACCACAGAAGAATCCAAGCTGGAATTCTTTCTTGGGGTCAAGATATGGATCATCAACACAATCCTTTTCAGTGTAATCTTGGATATCAAGTTTCATTGGCTGGTAAAGGCGAATGGAATAAGAAAGCTGACTACGTTGGTAAGGCTGCACTAGAAAAAATGGGTGCTGAAATTAAGGATGGTAAAAAACCCTACAAACTTCAGTTAGTTGGGCTTGAAATGGGCGGAAAACCTATTGAAGAGTATGCTCCTGATTTTTGGTTAGTGTCAAATGAAGATGGAGGAGATCCTGTTGGATTTATTACTTCTCCTTGGTATCATCCTGAAAAAAAGCAAAATATAGCTATGGGATATGTACCATTTGACGGAACATTAAATGCTAATGGTTTTCCAAAAGGTAAAGTTGGAACTAAGTATAAAGTTCATTTACCCGCAAAATACTCTGATACACCAGGAACGCCTGTTGATGCGGTGGTAGTGGATATTCCATTTAAAGAATCTTTTAATGCTAATACAAGAGAAGTAGTAAAAGGTTAAATCAATTTATTGGGGGGGTAAACTCCCCCATAAATAATGACAAAAACTTTTCTAATCGCAGTTTGCATAATAATTATAATTGCTTTAATA
>CAJQSH010000052.1 GCA_905612505.1 uncultured Candidatus Pelagibacter sp.
AGTTCGTCAATGGCTTCTTGACCATTGTCATTCGGGTCATTTTTATTTATTAATGTATAAGCTTCATCAATAAACAATACATTGTCTATGGCTTGATTGAATTTTTCAGCAGCTCTTTTTGCAGTCTCTCCTTTGCCAGGCACCACTATATCACTTCTGGTGATCTCAATAAGTTTACCCTCACTAATCAATCCAAGATCCCGATAGATATTTGCCAATATTCTAGCAACAGTAGTTTTGCCAGTACCAGGATTGCCTGAAAAAATTAAATGATTGGTTATTGTTAGACCATCACCCAACCCTTGATTTGCACGTTCTTTTGAGGTTTCCAGAAAGCTGACAATAGATTTTACTTCTCTTTTAACCGTTAATAAGCCGGGCAGCTTATTAATAAGGTTTACATTTTTGACTATTTCATCACTCATCATATATATAGAATATTCTAAATAACTTATGAATAAAAACAACTTAATAAAACTTATAATTATTTTAATATTTCTACCTCAATTATTATTAGGAGGAGAGTCAGGTGATGAGTTACCAGGAGAAGAAATAGAATTACTAGAAAAAATTGAACAACAAAAAGATGTTACTGTAGAAACTGAAATCACTCTAGAGGATGAAAGTATAGAAGATTTATTAGAACCTGGAATTGAAACAAAGACCAATCTACCTGAAAATAGATTAACTAATATTTTTGGACAGGCATTTTTAGAAAAAATAAATATAAAGGATATTAAGATTATTGGTGAATGCATCCCCCTTAATAGTCAAGGGAAATGCTTTGCTGTAATGCCCAAAAGAGTATCAAAACATTTTGATAATTATTATTTTTATACAAATGCAAATAATAAAGTTAACGCAATTATTGTCTTTGATAAAAAAAAATTTACAAATGTATCAAAGTGTAAAATTAAGTTAAACGAATGGATTAATTATTTTGAAAACTTTGATTTACAAAAAAAAAGTAGTGAAATCAATAATATGTCCATTATTTATAATGATAAACCTCAACAAAAATTTTTAGAAATTTTCGGTAGCTGCTATCAAGAACAATTTAGAGATATTGAATCAAATTTTATTTTAAAGTTCTATAAAAGTATTTAGATGAAAATTTTTGCTATGTTAATGGTGATTTTAATATCTAATGTAGTCCACGCCAATGATTTAAGCACTTTCTACGAAGGTAGATATAATTTTTTAAAAGATTACTTAAATAAATTAGAAACATTTAAAAAAAAAGACAGCAAATTTAAAGGCAGTGTTGTTGAAACAATGCGAGGTGCTTTTTATTCATCATTTGGACCATATAATCAAAATAAAGTTGATAATCGCGCCTTAGTAAATTGTAAGAAAGATGGAGGCTTAGGCTGTAAAGTTAGGTTTCAATCTTTTAAAAAAAATGAAAATTATAATAGGTTCGCTCAATTTGATAGTTCCAAAAATATCCTTTACTCACTAGATGATCAAATTAAATCTCAGATAGTTAATGGCCTTAACGGTATAAGATTTCTAAAAAGTTTAGAAAATTTTAATCGAAAGGATTTTGGATGTACCAAAAATACTAAACCATTTACTGAAGCTGTTAATATTATTAAAGATGAAATAAATATTTACCCACAAGACTTTTTAAACAAATCAGGGTTAAAATTTATTATGATTTGTGATGATATAACCTCTGATAGCAAGCTCACAATTCTTGGTCTTGCACCAGTACATTATGATCAAACAGCTGGTGTGTTTTGGATTTCTATAAATGCTATAAATAACACAAGATTAATTAGTGATAACAAAATAAACAAGACTAAAAATGTTTTTCATCATGAATATTATCACATAATAGACTCAAACTTGACTAATGTTATTATGGATAAAGAATGGGAAGCAATAAATAAAAATCCTTATTCCAATACTCCACTTGGGGGTGGTTTAGATTTTGATAATTCAATTAAAGGTTTTGCAACAGAATATTCTAGAAATAATCAATCTGAGGATAAAGCTGAATTATTCACAATGTTAATTACAAGAAATAAAGATATCAAAAAATTATTAAAAGACGAAATTTTATATCAAAAAGCTAAACTTTTAATCAAACGATTAAAAAGTATTTCTCCCACAATAAATAAAGATTTTTGGAATAAGTTAAATTAGTTTTTTGGATTTCTTACATCATGAATGTTATCAACTAACGCATCTAAATCTCTTTTAACTTCATTCATTACATTCAGCCAATCACCAGCATTTTTTTGTCTATATATTCTAAAGTTTTCATACCAAATTGTTTCATCATTTGAGTTAAACCAACGCCAATCTGAAACGTGTGGTAACAATAACCATGTTTGAGTTCCAAGACTACCAGCTAAATGAGCTATTGCATTATCTGTCGTTATTACTAGGTCCAAATATTTTATAATTGCCGCTGTATCAATAAATTTTTTTGACCCCGTGTCTAAAAGGGGGTCATAATTTATTATTTGTTTCGATAAATCATATTTTTCAATTTGTTTTTGTGAAGTTCCTTTTTGAAGGCTTATAAAAGACGCTTTTCCATTTTCTATAATATTTTTATAATGAAAAAGCTCTATTGAATTTTGTTGATCTTTTGGGTTCAATTTACTTCCTTGCCAATGAAGTCCAATTTTAATCTTATTATCTGTGCCCATTAAAGTTTCCCATTCAGATATTTTTGTATCGTTTACTTTAATTACCGTAGGTGTAGGACAATAATTTTTTAAATCAGGTGTTAAGATATAAATTAAGTTATGCAATGGAATCCAGTAGTCATAATCTTTGCTAATTTCTTCATGACCAATTAATTCATCAATAAAATCAAGGTCTTCAAATAAATTGTGAATTTCTTCAGGACACCTAAATATAATTTTACAATTAAGCTGACTCAGTGTTTTTAAGTATCTTGAAAATTGTATTGTGTTACCTAAGCCATTTTCACTACTAACTAAAATTGTTTTTTCATTAATTTCTTCACCTCTCCAAATTGGCTTATCATCCTTAATTAAATCCGTTAGTGATACATCATCATGAATTCTATATTCATACTCATTAAAACCTTCTTCAAATTTTTCTTTAGATAATAAAGTTGTTCCTAGATTGACATGCGTCCTAATGAATTTTGGGCTTAATTCTATACTTTTTTTATACATTTCAATAGCTTCAGCAGTTTTTTTTGCATTAACTAAAGTATTTGCATAATTTAAATACACAATATGTGAATCTGATTTAATTTTTATTGCTCTTTGATGACATATAATTGCATCATCATATTTGTGTTGTAGATAAAATAAGTTTCCAAGGTTGCTTAATATATAGTGATTACTTGGTATGTTAATAATTGCTTTTTGATAAACTTTTATTGCTTCAACATAATTTTTATTTTTTTTGAAAAGTAGTGCTAGATTTAGATATGCCGCCAATTCTTTTGGATTCAATTCCATTGCAGCTTCATAGCAAGCAATTGCATCTTCGAGTTTTTCATTTTCTTCATGAATTAACCCCATCGTTAAGTAAGCAGGTACAAAAGTAGGATCATTTTCAATAACTGAATTTAAAATTTTTTCGGCTACTTCGTATTTTCCTAAAAAATAAATATTTGTTCCCAATTTATATAA
>CAJQSH010000053.1 GCA_905612505.1 uncultured Candidatus Pelagibacter sp.
CTTCATGGCGACAAGGCTGTTATCTGCAGCTTCTAAGGAAGTTTCTTTTAATGCTGCAACACATAAATAAAAATATTTGGCTTTATCTCCTGCAACAAACCAGGTTTTGGCTATTCTATTAGCTGTTATTTCTAAACTAGTTTTTTTTAGCTTTTCTCTTGATTCGTCAATTGTTTCAAATCTACCTGGAATATTACCTACCGACCCAGTTCCATAACAAATTAACTTAGAGATTCTACTACCAGCAATTTTTGTCATTTCTTGAACAACCATCCCACCCATTGAATGACCTAATAAATTAAATTTTTTAATTTTTTTTTTATTTAAGGAATTAAGCACTGCTTTAGCCATACAAGAAATACTGTCACATGATTTTATATTACCACTTTTACCAAAACCAGGTAATGCTGGTAAAAGAACTCTATAATTTTTTTTTAAATATTCGATCTGTGGTTTCCACATACCTGATGAACCTAAAAAACCATGAACTAAAACTAAAGGATACCCTTTACCTATGTCGTCTATGAATATATCTTGCATAATAAAAATAAAACAATATTTAATATTTTATATATGAGTGCTAGAAAAATAACAGATCCATTTAATGTTAAATTTGAGCCATTTGATAGATATGGAAAACCAATCATAGGAATGAGCTGGCACAAAGTGAGTTATAATTCTGGTAATGGTTATGGTAGTTACATTTTAAAAATGGAACCTGGTGCAAAAAGTATATCTCATAAACATACTAATTATGAAGAATTTTTAATGTTAGATGGTGAATTAATTGATCCAGATAATAAAATTTTTAGAAAAGGTGACCTTGTTACTTTTGACCCAGGAACTATACACTCATCTCACACTAAAAATGGTTGCTTAATTTTAGTATTCATGAGAGGTATCAACAAACCTATTTAAAGGGTCATGTTAAGCAAATTTAAAAAAAATAAAATATTATGATTGGAATTTTAGGAGGCATGGGGACCCAAGCTGGCCTTGATTTCTGTAATAAGCTTGCAATGATCAATAGGGGTAAAATTGATCAAGATTATCCTCTTTTTATTTTATATAATAAATCAGATATTCCTGGAAGACCAGAGTCAATTGGTGTTCACACAAAATCTTTATCTGGTATTTCCAATAAACCTAAAAATAGAATTTTGTATAAAAATGTTTTAAATAGTTTGCTCGTTGGATGTCAATCTCTTGAAAAGAGTGGATGTAAGTTTATTGTGATTCCATGTAATACCGCACACTACTGGTATGATGATTTAGCAAAAAAAATAAAAATTCCAATAATAAATATGCCTAAAGAAGTTTTTCTTCATACTAAAAAAAAATGTAAAAAAAATTCAAAAATAGGTCTACTTGCAACAGAAGGTACATTGAATACTGGAGTTTATAGTAATTTTTTTGATAAAAATTTTATAATTGTTAATCCCAAAAAATCTTTACAAATCTCAAGTGTTAACACGGCAATTAAAAATGTAAAAATGGGAAAAGTTAAAGAAGCAGAAAAAGCTATTAAACCTGCGATTAATTATTTAATTAAAATGAAATGTAAAAAAATAATACTTGGATGTACTGAGCTTCCCTTGGCTATTTTTGCATTCAAATCTTTTAAAAAGATCAAGCAATCAAAAATTTTTTTTGACCCTAATCTGATACTGGCCAATTCTGCAATGGCAAAATATAAAAAAAAGTAATGCCTTTAACTATTCAAAAACCTTATGTTATTTATATCGCTGAGGTTATTTATTCTTACATTTCAATTATTAAAAAAAAAAATTCACCACTTAAAACTAAAGATGCTATTTATAAATTTATTGAATCAGAACATTATGGTAGGTTAAGTAGGGGTACTTTCCATGATGAATGGTTTAATGATTTAAAAAAACATAACTATATTGACCAAGAAACTGGTAATAAAATACCCATAGAAACTATCAAGCTCTTAGAAATTCAAAGAAATGCAACTATAAAACAGTTAATTAAAATACCCAATCTTTACGACACAGAAAATAATAATTTGACAGAAGTATCAAATAAAGCGTATCAATTTTTATGGAGGATGTGTGAAAGTTATGAGCTTTGGTGTAAAGAAACAAAGCAACCTGTGACCCTGTCCTTAAATATTACTAATTAGTTAGATTTAATTTTTTTCTTGTATTTTTTATTCTTTTTTTAACTAATTTCTTAAGTTCTTTATCTCCATCACGAGGTTTTAATATTTCTATAATATATTCTGATGTTGATTTTCCTGTGATATTATTTATTATTCTACCTGAACCATAAGATAGCCCACCTTGATAGATATTTCCTGTACTGGCAACTGTTATGACTGGTCCTAAAAAAACTGAACTTTGCACACAGCCATTAAGAAAGACCATTACAAATATTGCAATAATTATTTTATTTATTATCATTATACTCCCAGTAATGTTGTATGCATTTTCAGGTACAACTCAATATACAAAATTGACCATTTTAGGTGTTTTTAATTAGTAATATTAACAATAAATTTACCCTATAAAGCAAGATGATTAAAGTATTTCCAATAATTTTTATTATTTTATGGTCCTCAGCTTTTGTTACTACAAAGCCAATAATAGATAATAGCGACCCCTTTGCAGCATTAGCTTTTAGATTTTTTTTTGTAGCCTTAGGGTTTTTAATATTTGCAATTTATACAAAGCATAAAATTTTAACTACTAAGAAGAATTTAATCCAATCAATTTTTAGTGGTTTACTGTTTCATGGTGTTTATCTAGGTGGCGTTTTTTATTCAGTTTCAATTGGAATGCCTACTGGCATCGCAGCATTAATTGTTACCCTTCAGCCAATTTTAACTAATGCTTTAGCAGGTAAGCTTTTAAATGAAGATGTTTCTTTTAAACAATGGATTGGTGTGGTACTTGGATTTTTAGGTGCAACTTTAGTTTTGGGTTTTGATATCGGTTCAAGTCTCCCTGTTATTGGTGTCATATCTTCTTTTGTGGCCCTACTGGCAATTACAACTTCTACTTTATGGCAAAAAAAAATAAGTAACGATTTGCCTTTATCTGTAAGCAACATGTACCAGGCAATTGGTGGCTGTCTTTTCCACATAATAATTATTATTCTTTTTACTGATCCTTATATTAATTTTACACCCACTTTCTTCATAGCAATGAGTCATCAAATATTCCTAGTTTCTTTTGGTGCATTCACAATATTAATGTTTTTAATTAAGAATAATTCAGCAAGTAAAACTGTTGCTATTTTTTTTTTGATACCACCTACTACAGCTGTGATGGCTTGGTTGTTTTTAAATGAAATATTAAATAATTTAGACTTAATTGGTTTTGCTGTAGCTACTCTTGGTGTGTATATTGCTACAAGAAAATAATATAGTTTAAATACTTTTGTAACCAAATTCTAAACATGAATCTGTGATTGAGTGATACAAAGATTCACCAAAACTTCTTAAAGTAAGAATTCTTGCTTTATTGGGGTTATTATCCAAAAGATCTATTGTAACTGACATTCCGTTAAATGTTGAATTTAAACAATTGTTCTTGTTTAAATCATTAAAATTGTAAGGACATCCTTTTTTTAATACTTCTTTTACGTTTTCTCCTTCTAGTTCAATTATAGCTCTAGAATGCGATAAATTAGTAACAGCAAAATTATTTTCATCAAATTTTTCTATTATTTCTTTTAAAAGTTTTTTCTTCGTTGATATTAAAAGCCAACTATTAGGTCCGTTCCATAAAATTCGTGTATCATTATTACAGCTTACATTTAATGTTTCATTCTCTAAATTCAGATTATCAATTTGTATACTTGCAATTGAAGTTAAAGAGTTTTTATATTTGACTATTTGAATAATTAATAAATCCTTATTTTCAGATAAACTTAATAAATTTTTTTCATTTTTACCCACATAGTCTCCGAAAAGACCTTTAATATGAACACCTTCTAAAGCAGAAATTGTTGTCATGATCTAACTCTTTCACCTTTTGGATCGACATAATGTGAAGAAACTATCTCAACAGGTATTGTTTTGTTTTTCAATGGAGACATTGCAAATAATTTTTGACCTATCATATTTTTCCCATCTTTTATTATTGCTAAAGAAAATGGATTGTCATACTCAACACTCCAACATGAAGCTGAAATATAACCTAATTTAGGATTTGGAAGCTTTGCTTTTGCATCTTTAACTAGATGTGAACCTTCAGGAATACTTGTTTTTTTATCTAATGGAATAACTCCTACAACTTTTTGCCTATCTTCTGCCACATAAGCTTTTCTATTTAAGGACCTTTTACCAATAAAATCTTTCTTTTTACTTAGCATTCCCTCTAAGGAATTGTCATAAGGAATAGTTCTTCCATCTAATTCCGACCCTGCTACATGTCCCATTTCAATTCTTAAAGTTGATAGTGCTTCAGTACCATATGGTTGAATTTCAAATTCTTTACCTGTTTCAATTATTTTTTCCCACATGTAATTTCCATTATCAGACTCAACATTAACTTCATATGCTAACTCACCAGAAAATGAGATTCTGAAAATTCTTGCACGAATACCATATAATTCCCCTTCTATATAGCCCATAAAGGGTAAACCTTCTTTTGAAACATCAATTTTTGGAAATAATTTTTGTAATAAGTTTCTAGACTTAGGTCCTGCAATAGCTGCTCCTGCCCATTGTTCTGTTGTAGATACTACATTTACATTTAATTCTGGCCACACAATTTGTAGATAATATTCAAGATGAGATAAAATATTAGCTGCTTGAGCAGTTGTTGTTGTCATATGGTAATGAGTTTCTGAAATTCTTGTAGTTGTTCCATCATCCATTACAATTCCATCTTCTCTTAACATTACTCCATACCTAGCTTTTCCTACTGGTAGCTTTAACCAAGCATTCGTATAAACTCGATTTAATAATTCAGCTGCATCCGGTCCTTTGATATCTATTTTACCTAAAGTAGTCACATCACAAACACCAACATTTTTTCTAACATTTTTTGCTTCTCTTTTTGAAGCTTCAAATAATGTTTCGTTTCCTTGTTTGTAATATCTTGGTCTTAACCAAGCTCCTGCATCAACAAAAACCGCATTATTATTTTCATGCCACGAATGTATGGGTGATTTTCTTGTTGGTTTTGAGTGTTTACCAACTTCTCTACCAACAATGGCTCCTATTGTAACAGGCGTGTAAGGCGGTCTAAATGTTGTGTGCCCAACCTCGGGTACTATTTTATTCTCTATATTTGAAACAAGCTGCAATCCATTAAGATTGCTAGTTTTTCCTTGATCTGTTGCCATACCTAATGTTGTATACCTTTTAACATGCTCTATTGATCGGTAACCTTCTTTTAAAGCAATTTCTATATCGGAAACAGCTACATCATTTTGAAAATCTAAAAATCTTTTATAATTTTTTCCTTTTGGAAGTGGAACACACCAAAACTTATCGTGTTTAGTGGATTTTTTTTCTACCACCGCAGGTGTTGGAGTTTTATTATCATTGGAGGTTATTTTTTTTGATAACTCATATCCAGTATTAAATGAATCTTTTAAAGTTTCTTCTAATGTAAATGTGCCGTTTGCTGCACCTATTGTAGTCTCTTCTTGTTTAGCCTGTCCTGAAACAAATGCATCTATATCTTTATTAAATATTGTTTTATTTCCTGATTGAGAGGCTAAATGAATTGTTGGAGTCCAAAAACCCGAAACACATATACAGTCACAATTAATATTTTCTACAACACCAAGTTCTTTTTTATCTTCTGAAATTTTTGCAATTTCAGCAGATTTTACTTTTTTATAGCCTTTTGCTGCAACTACTACATATGAAAACTTAATATTGATATTTAGATTTTTTGCTTCATCTATTATTTCTGATTTAGGATTTTTTCTTGTATCTAAAATAATTGGCTCAACTCCGTTTTTTTTAAATTCTATAGCTGTTTCATATCCGCTGTCATTATTTGTAAATATTAAAGGTTTTTTTCCTACTAAAACCCCATAAACTTTTAAATATTCTTTAGCAGCAGATGATAGCATTACTCCAGGTGTATCATTATTCCCAAATACCAATGGTCTTTCTATTGATCCAGAAGAAATTACTACTTCTTTTGCTCTAATATACCAAAGTCTTTCTTTGGGACTGTATTTTTTTGTTTTAGATAAATGGTCACTTATTCTTTCTGACATCACTAACATGTTGTGGTCATAGTAACCAAAAACTTGTGATCTATTTTTTACTATCACATTAGGCATTTTTTTTAGTTCAGCTGTAATATTTTCTGCCCATTCTTTTCCAGTTTGATTTCCAATGTTTACTTCGCTAGTTAATAAAGTCCCCCCAAATCTAGGCTTATCTTCAGCTAATATTACTCTTGCTCCATTTTTTGCTGCCGCATATGCGCTAGCTAAACCTGAAGGACCTGATCCTGTAATTAATAAATCACAATATTCATAACGATGCTCATATCTTTCTTGATCATGTTTTATAGACGCAACCCCAAATCCAGCTGCTTTTCTAATAAAGGGTTCATAAACTTTATGCCAAAAGCTTTTTGGCCACATAAATGTTTTGTAATAAAATCCTGCCGGAAGAAATATTTTTAAAAAATTATTTATTGCTCCAATATCAAAATTCACATTTGGCCAGCAATTAACACTCGTTGCTTCTAAATCTTCAAAAAGTTCCTGTTCTGTAGTTTTTATATTCGCTACACTCTCACCATTCCTAAATAATTGAACTATAGCGTATGGCTCATCAACACCTGATCCAAAAAAACCTCTTGGTCTATGATATTTAAAACTTCTTCCAATAAGATGAACTCCATTAGCAAGTAAAGCAGATGCTAGCGTGTCTCCCTCATAACCAAAATAACTTTTTCCATTAAATTTAAATGAAATTTTTTTATCTCTATTAATTAATCCAATATTTTTTAATCTAAAATTTTGTGACATAATTAGATATCTTCGTTAGCCTTTATTGTTTTAAATATTTCATGGGTTGAAGTATCTCTTTGAACTTTAAACCACTGTCTACATCCTGAAATATGTTGCCATAATTCTAAATGTTTTCCTCTTAAACTTTTTCTAAGGTATACAAAATTATCCCATTCTAAGTCTGAAATTTCTTTATTTAATTCTGGTCGTTTAACACTTGCGTCACCACCATATGCAAATTCATTTTGTGATCTCATACCACAATGTGGGCATCTAATGTGTAGCATTTAAGAAATCCAAGTTTTTGTTCCAAGTCCTTTTTCATCAAGCAAGTGCCCTGTATTAAATCTATTTAAACTATATCCTGCATTTAATTTATGAACTCTATCTTGAGCTATTGTGTGTGCAAAAGTCCATCCTGATGCTGGAGTTGCTTTAAAACCACCATAACACCATCCGCAATTTAAATATAATCCTTCAATATGTGTTTTGTCTATAATTGGTGATCCATCCATGGACATGTCCATTATGCCTCCCCATGTTCTAAGCATTTTTAATTTACTAAGAAAAGGCATCATTGCAATACCTTCAGTTAAAACATGTTGAAGTGTTGGTAAATTTCCTCTTTGAGCATAACTATTATATCCATCCAAATCTCCACCCATTACCATTTCACCTTTATCTGATTGACTAATGTAAAAATGCCCTGCCCCAAAAGTAACCACTCTATCTAAAACAGGTTTTACCGGTTCTGAAACACAAGCTTGTAAAAGGTGAGTTTCTACTGGTATTGTCATGTTCAGTTTTTCAGCTAAAATGTTTGTGCTACCTGCAACACATAAACCAATTTTTTTAACTTTAATATCTCCTCTTGAAGTCCTAACTCCATTGATTTTTCCGCCCGAGACATCAAATCCAGTTACTTCACAATTTTGTATAATATCAACTCCCATTGAATCTGCCTGACGTGCATAACCCCAAACAACAGCATCATGTCTTGCCGTTCCTGCGCTTGGTTGCATCAATCCACCAAAAATAGGAAATCTTACATTATCCGAAAAGTCTGCCATTGGAATAATTTCTTTTACTTCCTCTCTACTTAAAAGAACTGCATCGATACCATTTAAACGCATAGAATTCCCCCTTCTTGTAAAAATATTTATTTGAGCATCTGAATGAGCAAGATTAATAATTCCTCTTGGAGAAAACATTACGTTATAATTTAAATCTTGGCTCATCTTTCTCCATAAATCCATTCCAAACTCACTAAACAAAGCATTGTCATCGTACATATAGTTAGATCTAATAATAGTTGTATTTCTTCCTGCATTACCTCCACCAATCCATCCTTTTTCAATGATCGCAACATTTGTAATATTATGCTCTTTAGCAAGGTAATATGCTGTTGCCAGTCCATGCCCACCCCCTCCAATAATAACAACATCATATTCTTTTTTTGGAGTAGGATCTTTCCAGGCTAAATCCCAATTTTGATGATTTGAGAAAGCATTCTTTATTAGGTTAAATATAGAATATTTTTGCATATTTTATATTTTATATAAAGCAATATAAATAGATCTTATTTTTTTTATATATATTTTTTAGAAGTTTTAAAAATTATGAAAAGAAGATATCAATCTGTCACAAAATAAATTTAAATTTATAGGAGTCTAAAATGAGCGAAGTTAAGTCAGATATTCAAATAGCTAGAGAGGCTAAAATGCAACCTATAAATGATATTTTAGCAAAGATAAATGTACCAGATAAAAATACATCCTATAGTCCAATGGGCAGACACATAGCAAAAATTAACTTAGAATACTTAGATACTTTAAAAGATAAACCAAATGGAAAACTTGTTTTAGTAACCGCAATTACTCCTACACCAGCTGGTGAAGGTAAAACTACAACTTCCGTTGGTTTAAGTGATGGATTAAATAAAATTGGAAAAAAATCTATTGTTTGTTTAAGAGAGCCAAGTCTTGGACCTTCTTTTGGAATGAAAGGTGGTGCTGCTGGTGGTGGGTATGCTCAAGTAGTTCCAATGGAACAAATTAATTTACATTTTACTGGAGATTTTCATGCAATAACTTCTGCTCATAATTTACTGTCAGCTTTAATTGATAACCATATTTATTGGGGAAATAAATTAGCTATAGATGTCAGAAGAATTGTTTGGAAAAGAGTAATGGATATGAATGATCGTTCTTTAAGATCAATAAATATAAACCTAGGTGGTGTAGCAAATGGTTTTCCAAGGGAAGATGGTTTTGACATAACTGTTGCATCTGAAATTATGGCAATTTTTTGCTTATCAAATGATTTAGAAGATTTAGAAAAAAGAATAGGAAATATTACAATTGCATATACTAGAGATAAAAAACCTGTTTATGCTAAAGATCTAAAGGCTCACGGTCCAATGACTGTATTATTAAAAGATGCAATCAGACCTAATGTAACTCAAACATTAGAAAACAATCCTGCAATTATTCACGGTGGTCCATTTGCAAATATCGCACATGGATGTAACTCTGTAATTGCAACTAAAACTGGATTAAAACTTGCTGACTATGTTGTTACAGAGGCAGGTTTTGGTGCTGATTTAGGTGCTGAAAAATTTCTTGATATAAAATGTAGAAAATCTAATTTAAAACCAAGCTGCGTTGTTATTGTTGCAACTATAAGAGCATTAAAAATGCACGGTGGAGTAGCTAAAGATGAACTTAAAATAGAAAATGTAGAAGCTTTAAAAAAAGGTTTGGTTAATCTTAAAAGACATATTGAAAATGTTAAAAAATTTGGCTTACCAGTTGCGGTAGCTCTTAATCATTTTATTAAAGATACAGATAATGAGGTGAAAGCTTTAATAGACTTTTGCGATGGGATTGGAGTTAAAGCAAGTCTTTGTACTCATTGGGCAAATGGTGGTGCAGGAGCAAAGGAACTAGCAAGTCATGTAGTTGAGTTGTGTAAAAAAAATGAAGAGAAATTCAAATTCTTATATGAAAGCAAAACTCCCCTATTTAAGAAAATAGAAACAATTGCAAAAGAAATTTATAGAGCAGATGAAGTTATTGCTGATACAAAAATCAGAAACCAGCTAAAAAGCTTTGAGGATGCGGGTTATGGTGATTTTCCAATTTGTATCGCAAAAACGCAGTACAGTTTTTCAACGGATCCTAGTTTAAAGGGTGCTCCTACAGGACATGTTTTACCCATAAGAGAAATTAGACTTTCTTCAGGTGCAGAATTTATTGTTGTTGTCTGTGGAGAGGTAATGACTATGCCAGGATTACCAAGAGTTCCGGCGGCAGACTCTATTAAATTAAATAAAGATGGTGAAATAGAAGGTTTATTTTAAAAGTTAGTTAATTAAATTTAACCAATTTCTTAATTCTAGCATTCTAGCATCTTTTTCAGAGATTTTAATCTCGTCTTCAATGAAGTTGATGTGATTATTAATTTCTTCTTCGTTTTTAAATCTACTTCTTTTTTTAATTAAAGCATCTTTTCTAAATTTAATAATATTAATCATTTTTTCATAAGTAATCTCTGGGTGATATTGCAAGCCCCAAATTTCACTAACACCAGTTTTAAAATTAAGACCTTGTATTTTGTTAATTTTATTTGACGCTAAATGAATAGCGCCAGCAGGCATTGTGACAACTTCATCAAAATTAAATGCTGGGGTATTAAACTTATTTTTTTTATCTTTGTAGAATAAATTATTTAAACCATCATTGGTTAACTCAATATCATTTGCAATTCCTATATGTGAGCCCTTAATTCCTTTCTTAACTTCTCCTCCTGCTGCAGTTACAGCTACTTGCATGCCCCAACAGATTGCTAATATTTTTTTTACATTTTTAAAGCATTCTTTCATGAAAGAAATTTGCCTCATTATTTCAGGAGTGTCATCGTAGATATTTAAACTGCTTCCACCCCAAATTAATCCATCATATTTTTTTAATTTAGGAACAATTTCATTTAGATCTAATTTTAAACAAGGATTTAATACATCTATTTTCAAATTTTTATTATAATAGGCAAGACTTTCTTTTAAACTTTCTGTGTGTGTGGGTATGCCAACATCTTGAAATATTTTTCCTTCTTCAGGTGTATTTCCTTCACAAATAAGAATATTTAAATCTTCCATTTAAAACAAATCTCCTGAAATACTATGCTGATACATAACTTTCATATCTTCTTTAGTTAATTTTTTTGGATTTCCAGCTGTAGACGGATCCTCAAAAGCCATCTCTGAAAGTTTATCTAAATCTATTTTTTCTTTATCAACAACATCTGAAAGTTTATGAGGTATGTTAAATTCTTTTCTAAGATCCATTATCCATTGTATGAAGCTGTCAAAGGATTTTTCTAAATCCAAATAATCACATATAGAAACTATTCTTTCTGATATTTCTTTTTTGTTAAATGTTAAAACATAAGGCATAAAAATAGCATTCGATAAACCGTGATGAACATTAAATTGAGCATTAACTGGATGACTTAAAGAGTGAATTGCCCCTAATCCTTTTTGGAAAGCCGTAGATCCCATACTTGCTGCAGCTAACATTTCAGACCTTGCATTTAAATTTTTTCCATCTTTAACAGCAATTGATAGTGAGTTTTTAATTAACCTCATTCCTTCCAAGGAAATTCCATTTGCCATTGGATGAAATCCTGGTGCACAAAATGCTTCTATGTTATGTGCTAACGCATCCATTCCAGTTGCAGCAGTAATTCCAGGTGGTAAATCAATCGTTAATATTGGGTCTAAAATAACTATAGTAGGCATAAATTTTGGGTGAAAGATTATCTTTTTTACACCCGTCTCTTCATTAACTATTGCAGAAGCTCTACCTGTTTCTGATCCTGTGCCTGCAGTTGTTGGTATGGCAATAATTGGTGAAATTTTATTTTTATCTGCTCTTTTCCAGTAATCTCCAATATCTTCAAAATCCCATAGTGGTCTAGTTTGACCACACATAAAAGCTATTCCTTTTCCCACATCTAAAGCACTTCCTCCACCAAAAGCAATGACACCATCACATTTGCTTTTATTATAAAGTTCAACACCTTCACTAATATTTTTACCAAAGGGATTTCCTGAGAATTTAGAAAAAATATTCATATTTTTAAAAGATTTTTTAAGGTTATCAATTATTTTAATTGTCATTGGTAATGTAACCAAATCTTTATCTGTAACAAATAATGGATTTTTAATTTTAGCTATTAAACAAGCATCTGGAAGATCAGTTGATCTGCCTTCTCCAGTCCAAACAGTTGTTGGATAATTCCAATTTGATCTCATTTTAATTTACCAATCAATTTCTAATTTTTTATTTTTACATATGGTGTTTAGCATACTAAACATTAGTGGGAAATGTTTTGGATTAAGGTCTTGTAAAATTTTTGGGCCAATTTCTAAAGCAAGTTGCGCACCTTCAACTGTAATATTTTTCATAAACCTTTCTTTGGCATCTTTATAAAGGTATCCTTCTCCCAGATATTTACCCATCAAACTATTTCTTCCTCCTATAGCACTCACATATAAATCACCTAATCCCGCCAAACCATAGACTGTTTCTGCTTTACCTCCATAATGAGAAACAAATTCAACCATTTCAGAAATTGATCTATGGATTAATGAGGCCGATGTATTTAAATAATATTTAGATTGAATTTCTTTAGATACTTTGGAATTACTCAATCCTTCAGATGCCCCAATTAACATTGAATAAATATTCTTAATTGCACCTGATAATTCGATACCCGTTAGGTCATCTGATATTTCTGTAGAATAATAATCAGTTGATATTATTTTTTTCAATAATGTGGTTTCTTTAATATCTGGATTTGCAATAACTGTCCCTGTTCTCATTTTATTTGCAAGACCCGATGCTAAACAAGGTCCTTTAATTGCTGAAACATTTACTTCAGTGTGGCCTCTTTCTTTTAGAAGTTTTTTAATTTTATCTGAAAGTGTTATTAATTCGTTTTCTTCAATCGCCAAGCCTTTGGTTAACAAAATAATTGGAATATTTTTTTTATAGTATTTTGATATTTGCTCAACAAACCATTCAATTCCTATAGAGCTTACTCCAGCAACAATTATATCAACCTCGCCCTCAAGTATTGAGCTTAATTGTTCAAATTTTTCTACCTTCAGTTTTGATGGTAATTCCATGTTTAAAGCAGGATGAAAGTTGTTGTTTGATTTGATATCTTTTATTAATTCATCTTCAAGATGTGTGCCAACCAGCGTCACATCATTCTGGTTTTCAAGGCAAGGTACAGCAAAAGCTGACCCCATAGCTCCAGCTCCAATGATAATGATTGTTTTCATAATAAAATGTTATTTTATTTTAATTTAATTTTTAGCATTTTGTGAGTAAAGTACACTTATAAATCTATTAAAGGGAGAGGTATTTAAATGACAAAAGTAGCAATTATTGGGGCTGGACCATGTGGATTATCCACTTTGAGATCTTTTGAACAAGCTGAGAAAAAAGGTGAAAAAATACCTGAAATAGTTTGTTTTGATAAACAAGAGGATTGGGGAGGATTATGGAATTACAGTTGGAGAACAGGATCTGATCAATACGGTGACCCTGTACCTAATAGCATGTATAGATACCTTTGGTCAAATGGCCCTAAAGAATGTCTAGAATTTGCTGACTATTCTTTTGATGAACATTTTGGTAAACCGATTCCATCATTTCCTCCTCGAGAAGTTTTATATGATTATATATTAGGTAGAGTTAAAAAAGGTAATTTAAAAGATAAAGTAAAATTTAGTACTACAGTTACCAATGTTATTTACAACGGTAATAATTTTGAAGTTACTTATCGTAATAAAAAAGATGATAAATCTTCAACAGATGTTTTTGATTATGTTGTTGTGGCGAATGGTCATTTTTCAGTTCCATTTATTCCAGAATATCCTGGTATGAAAGCTTTTCCAGGAAGAATATTACACTCTCATGATTTTAGAGATGCAGAAGAATTCAGAGGTAAAAATGTAGTTGTTTTAGGAAGCAGTTATTCTGCAGAAGATGTAGCTCTTCAGTGTCATAAGTATGGGGCAAAAAGTGTAACAATAGCTTATAGGCATAATCCAATGGGATTTAAATGGCCAGATGGAATGAAAGAAGTTTTTCATCTAGATAGACTTGAAGGCAGCAAAGCAATTTTTAAAGATGGGTTTGAACAGGAAGCGGACGCTGTAATTTTATGCACAGGTTATCTTCATCATTTCCCTTTTTTATCTGAAGACCTAAAACTAAAGACAGGAAATAGATTATATCCACCAAAGTTATATAAAGGTGTAGTTTGGCAAAATAATCACAAGCTATTATACCTGGGCATGCAAGATCAATTCCATACTTTTAATATGTTTGATTGTCAGGCTTGGTTTGCAAGAGATGTTATAATGGGGAAAATTAAAGTTCCAAATAATTCAGAAATTGAAAAAGATATAAACAAATGGGTATCTATGGAAGAAAAATTAGAAAATCCCGATCAAATGATTGATTTTCAAACTGAGTACACAAAAGAACTTTATACTTTATCTGATTACCCAAAAATTGATTTTGAATTAATTAGAAAAACGTTTAAAGAATGGGAGCACCATAAAGTGGAAAATATTATAACATATAGAAATAAGTCTTTTTCTTCACCTGTAACTGGATCGGTTGGTCCAAAGCATCATACAGATTGGGAAACTGCAATGGATGATTCTTTAAAAACTTTTTTAAATCAACCAAAAAATAAGCCTTAAATTTTGATTTTATATGATATTTGTAAAAAATCTTAAATCTGTCTCTGATCAAGAGTGGTCAACAACTGAGAAATACCCAGGTGTTAGATGGAAACTCTTAATTGATGCAGATTTTATGGGAAGTTCTGGACTTTCACTTGGTTTTGCTGAAATTGCTCCAGGAGGCGACTTGACCCTCCATTATCATTCACCTGCAGAAATATATGTAGTTACTAGTGGCACAGGAATATTAAATAAATCCGGTGAACTTGAAGAGATTAAGAAAGGCGATGTAGTGTACATGACAGGAAATGCAAAACATGCTTTAAAAAATACTGGAAAAGAAACCTTGGAATTTTATTGGATTTTTCCAACAGATCGTTTTTCTGATGTTGAGTATATGTGCTAAAGGTAAGTTAATCTTCTTTTTTCATAAAAGGCAGCAAAAAAACTAAACAACCAATCAAAAAAAAAACGCTTCCAAACATAGCCCAAAAATTTCCAAGACTAGACATAATAAAACCAATTGAAGAGATCAAAAATAAAACCCAACCAACAATATTTATAACTTTAATATTCATTAACTAATCTATACCAAGATGCTTTTTTCTTTTTTCCACCCAAGTTCGAATTAAATTATCAAATATCAAGCCTATGAAAGCAACACAAATACCTAGTGTTAATCCTATACCCGCGCCTTTTCTGTCAGATAAAGCTTTTAGAATATACTGTCCCAAATCCTCTGTTCCAATAAATGCCCCAATAATTACCATAAACAGTGCAAATACTATTGTTTGATTTAAGCCAAGCATCATATGAGGAAATGCTATTGGAAATTCTATATTTAATAATCTTTGTACTTTTGTTACACCTGACATTGATCCCGCATCATGCAAAGCAGCTGGAACACTTCTTAATCCCTCAATAGTGTACCTTGTAGCAGGAATAGTTGCGTAGACAATTACTGCAATTAAAACAGATGTATCTGTTACACCAAAAAGCATCATTACTGGAATTAAATATACAAACGATGGAAATGTTTGAAAGATATCACATACTGCCAACATAAAATTTTTAGTATATTCATTTTGTGAGCATAAAGTTCCAACAGTTACTCCAATTGTACAAGAAATAATAACTCCAAATGTTGCCATATATGTTGTGACTAATGCCCTGTCCCACCATGGACTTAGCGCTATAAACAATGTTAATCCTCCAACTACAAAAGCTGAACGTATTCCACCAATAATATAACCAGCTCCCATGACTAAAACAAATGTTGCAACAATAGGCATGCGTAAATAGGCAGCTCGCATGGGTTGTAATATATCTACTATCAACCATGTATTAAAAATTTTTAAAGTATAAAAGAAGGTATCCCAAATCCAATCAACACCTTTGTTCCAGAAATCTGCAGTTGATATTCCTTTGTTATGAGGAACTTCATATAAATAATTAAAACCTTCTTTAAAATAAAAAGATCCAACGTAAGCAAATATTAGTGCAATTAATAATGCACCAGCAAAAAACAATGTATTTTTATTACGCTGAAAAAAAGTTAAGTTGCCAAAATAATCTGTTTGTTTATTTGCCCAAGCTAAGGACATTTTATCTAGCAATATTGCAATCAAACTAATGCATAAACCTGCTTCTAAAGCTAATCCAATATTCAATTGATTTAAAGCTAACAGTAAATTAAATCCTAACCCTTTGGCGCCTATAAAAGCTGAAATAACTGCCATAGAAAAACACACCATGATAACCTGATTCACTCCAATTAAAATGTCTCTTCTTGCAGTTGGAATTAATACTTTAAACATAAGTTGTAAATTATTACATCCGCTCATTCTACCAGCTTCAATGACTTCAGGAGATACCCCTCTAAGACCTAACAAGGTTAAAAGGATCATTGGTGGAACGGCAACAACCATTGTTATAATAACCGCAGCATGATCGCCGACACCAAAAAGAACAATTGCAGGAACTAATACTGCATATTGAGGCATAGTTTGCATAACTAGAAGTATTGGATGCAGGATTTTCTCAACACGTTTACTTTTGAATGCCATGATACCTAAGCTTAAACCAAAAATGAAAGAAAGTGGTGCTGCCACCAATATAAAAGAGAGAGTTTGCATTGAAGGTTTCCATTGACCAAATATAGAAATATAAATCATGACTATGCCTGCAAATATAGCAAGCCCCTTACCACTCAGTTTGTAACCTAATATTACTGCACCTGCTGCAACAACTGTCCAAGGTAAACCTGGCAGTTTTGCCCATGGATTTTCACTTATCCAATCCCAACTAGTAAATGTAACAATTGTCTCTACACCACCTAATAAAATTTCTCTAATTAATTCAATCAAAAATGTCATAGATGAAGTTAAAGTTCTTGTTATTTGTAAAACTAAAGGTCGAGTTTTGTATTCCTGAATATCTTCATTCCAAATTTCAATTGGCATCCAGTCATTTAATAAGAAAAATAGGGAATCATTTATCCAAATAGGTAACCATCCAAGCAGAGGAGGTAATCTCCAAAGAGTATCAAATGCATAATACCTTACTTCAATACCAAATAGCGTGTAAGTACTTTGATTTGGGTCTTTAATGAATTCAGCTTGACCTCTAATAAATTTGTAGGTTTCTGGAACGTCAATCGCAAAGCATAAAGTAAAAAATACAACTAACAAAAATAACCATTGAAATAATTTTGGATGTCTTTTTAATAATTCCATAATTTAACCTTTATTTTTTCTTCCTCCAAAAACAGTATGAATTATCTTTGAGGGATGAAGAGTGCCAACAATTTTATTATTTTCATCAATTACAGATACTGATTTTTCTTGTGTTAAAATTTTTTCAGCTACATTTTCAATTATTTCATTTTTCAAAACTTTTAAATCACTTAAATTTTCACTATTTGGTTTTTCCATTACATCTTCTATTTTTAAAACTTTTTCCCTGGGAACTTCTTCAGTAAATTTTTTTACATACTCTGTTGCTGGATTTAATACAATTTTGGCTGGAGTATCTAGTTGTTCAATTATTCCATCTTTCATAATAGCTATACGATCTGCAAGCTTTAAGGCTTCATCAAAATCATGTGTAATAAACATAATTGTTTTTTGTAATTTTTCTTGAAGTCTCAAAAATTCATCTTGCATTTCTTTTCTAATTAATGGATCTAGTGCAGAAAAAGGTTCATCTAAAAACCAAATATCAGGTTCAACAGCTAATGATCGAGCAATACCTACTCTTTGTTGTTGTCCACCAGAAAGCTCTCTGGGGAAATAATTTTCTCTTCCATCAAGGCCGACAAGTTTAACCATATCCATAGCCTTGTTAATACATTCTTGATCTTTAACTCCTTTAATTTGAAGTGGGAAAGCAATATTTTCCAAAACTGTTTTATGTGGAAGTAAAGCAAAACTTTGAAATACCATTCCCATTTTATTTCTTCTAAGCTCTATTAGTTCTTTATTATTTAATGAGAGTAAATCTTGCCCTTCTATATAAATTTTTCCATCAGTTGCATCTGTTAATCTAGAGATACATCTTAACAATGTTGATTTGCCCGAACCTGATAATCCCATTACAACTAACATTTCTCCTCTTGAAACTTCAAAGGAAGCATTATTTACGCCTACTATGCATCCATTTTCTTGGAATGTTTTTGCATCAACATTTCCATTTGCTTCTCGGAGCATCTTTTCGGCGTTTGTACCAAAAATTTTATATAGAGAATTGCATTTAATTACGGTATCAGTCATAATCTTTTAATAAGTTATATGAAATAAAAATAAAAAACACTTTTTATATTATTATTACTTGTTGCTTTCCTCCTTAAAAATTTTTAATAAAATAAACTCTTGTATCAATTCCAGTACTTAAAAAATTTAAAACCTCTCCACTAACAGTAATTTTTTCATTTACTCCACTATCAAGGCTTCCACTTAAAACAAAACCAGCAATACATTTATTATTATCTTTGTCCCATTTAACAAATGTTTCATCAATTAGATTACCATTATTAGTATATATTTGTTTAGCTTTAAAATTTGTTAAATTAGCACCCATAACAGCACGTTGCGGAATAAGTTTTGTTACATTGCAAACTGTTTCATACAGTTCTTTAGACAATTTATAATGATCACTTCCTTCATAGAATACTAGAAGACCTGATGGAAGGCTTGAAATTAGTTTACTTAGCTTGTTTGCTTCTGCAATTCTTTCCTCTTCTTTTTTCATTTTTGCAACTAATTCTTCACCTTGACCAAAAAAAATATTTAAAATAGCAAAAGATAAAATTACGATAACTGTTACAGCAACTAGACCACTAAATTGTCTAACTGGTTCGGATAACATCTTTAATTTATTTAAATATCTATTTTGTGACATCATTTTAATTATTCTTGTAATTTGCCGTTTTTCCAAGTTCCTTTTTTTTCTTTTCCATCAGACCAAGTAAACTTTCCTTTTCCATTCATGAAACCATTGCTCCATTCACCTTCATAATTTGAGCCATCTGGAAAATTTAAAATTCCTTTTCCACTCCACTCACTGTTTTTAAATTCACCTTTATAAATATATCCATTTGGCCAAGTTTCAATTCCTTGTCCATGTTTTTGTGTTTCAACCCAATTCCCTTCGTAAACTGTGTTGTCTGTATAAGTCCATTTACCAAAACCATTTTCGCAATTTCCTTCACAACCTGTCTTTCGAGCTGATACTGAAGTCATAATTAAAAAACTTAAAGTTATATAAAAAAGATATTTTTTCATTTTTTTATTTTAGCTACATGAATAAAAAGAAATATCCTTTTCTAAGTTATCACTTTTTAAACCTATTGTAATTTCATGAACCAATTCACCCGACTTTCTATTAATTATACCTGACTCTGAATAATTATTTTCTTTATCAAAAGCTTTAAATAAAACTACGTCTTTATTTACAACTTTGACATCAAATTTTACAGTTTTTGAGAGGAACAATGATAATCCATTAATCAAAAGTGTTTCTGGTTGTTTTGCATCAATTTCAAATTGATCTAAATTTTTATTATCTAAGTCTTTGGCTAAAAAAGTTTTATAATTATATTCCGAATTTTTAAGTATTTTTTTTTCTAACTCACATACAAAACCAAGTTTAATATCCTCTTCTATATTTACATTTTTTGCAAAAGATAAAGTAAAAAATAATAAGCTGAGAGATGTATATATAAAATATTTTATCATTTCATTAATAGGTTTGCGGTTTAAATCTGTGTGAGGGCATCACCTTTAAAAAAAATCTCCCCCAACATTGTTGGGAGAGATCTTAATTTATTAACTTTTATTCTTATTTGATAAAAGCTTTCCAAACTTTCTTATTATCGGCTAACCATTTTTTAGCTGCATCTTCGTGAGTCATTTTTTCAAGGTCAACTAAAGCTGCCATTGCTCCAATATGACTTGTAGAAAATGCCATTTTCTTAAACGCTTTTGCTGCTGATGGGTGAGTTTTTGGAAAGTCTGCATTTACAGCCTTTTTTAAATAACCATCTGGCGAACCACATTTTCCATCACCACCATCTTCTGGTCTACAACCAGCAGAATATGGAGGGAAGTCTATAAATGTAAAACCAGCACCATCTGTAAAGTTTGGTGTCCAGTTGAATATTATAGTTCCTCTTCCTTCTTTTTCAGCTGCTTTTAATTCCGCCCAAAGTGCATCGGCACTACCAGCAAATTTAACTGTCCATAGATCGTCTAGTCCAAGCGCAGTCATACGCTGAGGCATTAAATCTTGGTGCCAAGTTTGTGGTCCTTCTAACCAACGACCTTTTCCACCTGAGTCAGGTGTTGTAAAGTTTTTGGCACAATCAGGATTTTTTAAAGCAGTCCAATCTGGCAGACCTGGACATAATCCTTTTTCAGTAACCCAGTTTGGATATCCCATATCTTCAAGACTTCTTGCTTCATGATCTCCCCAATCAACTATACCACCTTTGTCAACTGCTGTAGTAAATGATTTACCAAAAGCAGATTCCCAAACCTCGTGTGCTAGAGTTACATCTCCTATACGAATTGACTCATACACAGCTTGTGAGTCTGTGTTTACATATTTAACGTTATTTCCCATTTCTTCAAAAATTCCACCAATAACATATGCCATTACAATCTGTGATGACCAGTTATGAGTTGCTATTATGATGGGTTTTTTACTATCTGCAGCGTTAGAAATTCCAGTAAAACTTACTACTGAAATTACTAAAGCAGATATTAATGATATTATTTTTTTCATTATATTTTCTCCCTTAATATTAAGTTATTCATAAGTATCTTCTTATTTAAAATCACAGTCAATGTTGGTTTCTTATATAAAATATATCTAGTTTTTATTAATACTCTAATTTACTTAATGAATTAGTGTTGTTAGAATTAAATAATAATAAATTTAGATGAAAACAAGTTTAAATATTAAAAATCCTGGATTAAGAATTTTACCACCTGGAGTTGAAAGATACTTTGTAAAAGGTGGTGGCCTTACTGTAATAGAAATTTTACCAGAAGATAAAATAGAAATTACCAATGAAGAAGGAAAGCAAATTTGTGAAGTAATTGTTTTTGATTCAAAGGGTAAATCTGATTTATCAATTTTAAATTTAAAAGAAAATGCAAACGCAGATTTTTCAAAAAGAACTATTGCAAATGATGAAAAGATTTTAAAACTATTTAAGAAAAAAAACTTGGCACTTAGCAAGGCTAAATCATCAATTATTTTTAATGAAGATTGTTTGATGGGTGAGAAAATAACTTTAACTTCAAAAGATAAATGTGTTGTTATGGTTGCTGCGCCAAGTGATGCAATGAACGTTCATGAACAAAATCCACCAACGGATCTAACAATTTTATTAAATAAAGCTAAGTTTACAGAAACAGATGAGCAGTTTATTTTACCAGATCCGCTTGGTGATCCAATTATTGAACAACTTGTAAAAAGAAGAACTGCCCAAACGTATGAAGTAAAAGCTGGGGAATATATTCAAATAATTGATCCAGGTGGAAGACAATGTTCTGACTTTTTAGCTTTTGATACACATAAATTAAATGATGGAATTGAAAACATTATAGATGATAAGGCTACTCGAACATTTATGGGTAGTGCTTATCCAGGACCAGGATTGTTTTCAAAATTTTATGATGGTGATCATGAAGCAATGGTTGAGGTTGTGAGGGATATGGTTGGAAGACATGACACCTTTAATCTTGCTTGCACATCTAAGTATTACGAAGATATGGGTTATATGGGTCATATCAATTGCACAGATAATTTTAATAGCGGACTGAATAAGTATGACATTAATCCTCGAAAAAGCTGGTCTGCGATAAATCTTTTTTTTAATACAGCTATTGACGCTAATAATGTAGCCTCTTTTGATGAGCCTTATTCAAGACCAGGAGATTATGTCTTATTTAGAGCATTAAAAGATTTAACGTGTATTTCTTCAGCTTGTCCATGCGATGTAGATGCTGCAAATGGGTGGAATCCAACCGATATATTTGTTAGAACTTATCCAAAGGAAAAAAAATATTCGAAAGCAATAGCATTTAGAATGAAAACAGACGCTGAACCAAAACTAACTCAAGAAACTGGTTTTCATAAAAAAACCTCTGAGCTCACAAGAAACTTTATTGAATATAAAGGTTTTTGGTTAGCAAATAATTTTACTAAGTCTGGAACTATAAAAGAATACACAGCTTGTAGAGAAAGTGCGATTGCAACTGACCTTTCACCTCTTAGAAAATTTGAAATTCTGGGTCCAGATGCTGAAAACTTAATGCAATATACTCTTACAAGAAATGTTAAAAAATTATCAGTAGGGCAAGTTGTTTATACGGCCATGTGCTACGAAAATGGCTGCATGTTAGATGACGGAACGCTATTTAAGTTAGGACAAGATAACTTTAGATGGATTGGTGGGGACGAATACAGTGGTGAGTGGCTTAAAGAACAAGCTAAAAAGAAAAATTATAAAGTGTGGATAAAATCTGCAACAGATCATATTCATAACATTGCGGTACAAGGGCCAAATAGTAGAAAAATTTTAGAAAAATTTGTTTGGACACCTCCAATACAACCATCAATCACTGAACTTGAATGGTTTAGATTTAATATTGCAAGAATAGATCATGAAACAGGAACACCAATTGTTATTTCAAGAACAGGTTACACTGGTGAACTTGGTTATGAGATATGGTGTCATCCAAAAGATGCAGATGAAATTTGGGATAAAGTTTGGGAAGCTGGAAAAGAATTTAATATTACACCACTAGGTTTGGAGGCTTTAGATATGGTTCGTATTGAAGCTGGTCTTATTTTTTATGGCTATGAATTTGACGATCAAACAGATCCTTTTGAAGCTGGAATTGGTTTTACCGTGCCACTTAAAACTAAGGAAGATGATTTCATAGGTAAAGAAGAGTTAATTAAGAGAAAAGCAAATCCACAAAAAAAATTAGTTGGTTTAGAATTAACTGGTCATGAGCCAGCAGTAAATGGAGATTGCGTTCATATAGGTCGAGGACAAGTCGGAATAATAACAAGTGGAATGCTATCTCCTAAACTTGGTAAAAATATTGCACTTTGTAAAATTGATGTAAAATATTCTGAAATTGGAACTGAAGTTGAAATTGGTAAGCTTGATGGTCACCAAAAAAGAATTGACGCAAAAGTTGTTCCTTTTCCTTTCTATGATCCAACAAAATCAAGGGTAAGAGCTTAAATGGAAAAAACAAAAGATTTACTAAATTTCTGGGAAGTTCAAATGAAACATTCTCACACTTCCAGTAATTATTTTTTTAGAAAATCACCTTCTCATTATCACTTGATGCTACTAGTTATGTCTGCATACAAGCATGATGAAAAATTATCAGTAGAAGAACTTAAAACAAAACTTTTTAAAACATCTAGACCAAAATCTGCACTAATAATCAACGAAGCCTGTGAAAAAAATTTTTTCTTTTTAGAAAAAACATCTATAGACCAAAGAAAAAAAAATGTTAAACCTACAGAATCATTTGTAAAAGAGTTTGAAGAGTATATAAAAACTTTAAAAGGCTTAGTTCTTTAAGGTTACCCAACATTTTTCATAGCAGCCGCAACACCAGCAATTGTAATTAACATTGCATCTTTTAAATATTTTTTATCTTTAATTTTTAATTTTGGTTTATTTAACTTTTTCATTATGTCTGCTTGTAAAATGTTCAATACTTCCGCGTAGGTGTTTCTTATTCTAATAGATTTTCTATATTCTTTTCTTTTTTCCACAATATAACTCGGAATAATTTTTTTGTTTACTTGTATCAGTGATGATAATTCTTTTCTTAATCTTTCACCTATAAATTTTAAATTTTTATCTCCCAAACATTCTTCATAAAATTTACTTACCCTTTGGTCTGTTTTTACCAGCACCATATCCAACATATCCATCTGTGCGTTAAAAAAAGGCCATTTAACTACCATTTCTTTTAATATATTCTTGTTTTTTATTCCGAAATTTAGCGCTTTAAAAGTTCCAAGCCATGCGGTCAAAAGAAAACGTATTTGAGTCCATGCAAATACCCAAGGTATTGCTCTTAAGCTTTCAATGTCTTTAGATTTATTTCTTTTTGCTGGCCTTGAACCAATAGACAGCTGTTCTAATATTTTTTGTGGTGTTATTTTAAAGTAATATTTTAAAAAATCTTTATCATTAAGATTGCTTCGATAGTCTTTACTGGAAATTTTACTCATTTCATCCATTAATCTTCGCCATTGTCTTTTTGGTTTTATTGGTGGAGACAAAGTTGCTTCTAAAACGGAGCCTATGTACGTGCCTAAGTTATATTCCGCTAAAGATTCGGTTGCATATTTTTGCTGTATAACTTCTCCTTGCTCTGTTACTCTTGTATGTCCATTAACAGTTTCTGGCGGTTGAGATAATAATGCTTCATAGATTGGCCCACCTCCTCTTCCAACTGATCCTCCACGACCATGGAATAAAGTTAAATTAACATTATATTCATTTGAGATATTTTGTAGTTCTTCTTGAGCTCGATACTGTGCCCAACTAGCAGCAAGTTTTCCAGCATCTTTACTAGAATCTGAATACCCAATCATCACTTCTTGATTTTTTTTGAAATATTTTAAATACCAGGGAGTATTATAAAGTTGCTTAACTACCTTACTTGCATTTTGAAGATCTAATAAAGTTTCAAATAATGGAACAGTTCTTAAACAAGATTTAATTCCAGATTTTTTTTGAAGGACTAATACTGTCAATATATCTGACACTTTTGATGCCATGGAAATAACATAAGCGCCCATACATTCTTTTGGTAATTTTGAAAGCATTTTAAATGTATCCCACGTCTCGCTATCTTCTTTATCAAATTTCATCGCTTTTGATATTAAGGGGCGCTTAGAATTAAATTCGTTTGATAAAAAATTATTTTTTTCAACCTCTGACCACTTGTTGAAATCTCCAAGACCTAAGTCTTTACAAATGCTAACCATCAGTTTTTCATGTCTACTTGCCTCTTGTCGTATATCTAATTTTACAAGATTTAACCCAAAAGTATGAGATCTTCTCAATAAATCAAGTATTGAACCATCTGCTATTGCTTCACATTTAACTTCACATAATGATTTATAAACTACGTTTAAAGGATTAATAATTTCATTAATTGATTGAATAATTAAAGCATTATTTATAGGTTTTTTTTCATTTAAAAATAATTCAATTTCTTTTTGAGTAGTTTTTAATTTGTCTCTAATTGGTCTTAAGTAAGTCCTATAAGGCTCATGGCTATTTCCTGACTTCTTTTTAATAATATTTGAACACTCATGTATGGATAATTTTTGAATAATTTTAGTAAACTCTTTTTCATATAAGTTTGCCGCCTCCCATCTTGATAGAAAAATAACTTCTTGAGTAATTTTTGCAGTAACATTGGGGTTTCCATCTCTATCACCACCCATCCACGATCCGAATACTAATGGAGAGTAATCAATTGGTAACTTTTTCCCTGTATAATCTTGAATAGCTTTATCATAACGAGATATAATTTTTGGTACAGCATTCCACAAACTATCTTCTATTACAGCCAGCCCCCACTTTGTCTCTTCTACTGGAGTTGGTTTTAATCTTTTTAATTCATCAGTTTTCCAAATTGAAGTAATTTCTTCAT
>CAJQSH010000054.1 GCA_905612505.1 uncultured Candidatus Pelagibacter sp.
TTTTTATATAATTTTTCATTATTTGTTAAAAACATACCCCCATTACCAGCACAACTTATAATATGAGAACCGTAAAAACTGGTTATAGATATGTCGCTGTATTTACCAGTTGGAATTTTTTTAATTTTTGCTCCTAAAGTATCTGCAGAATCCTCAATTACCTTTAACTTATATTTATTTGCTAATGCTCTAATTTTAATCCAGTCTGGAATATTTCCGATTAAATTTGGTATTAATAATGCTTTAGTTTTACTTGTAATTTTTTCTTCAATTTTTTTAATATCAATTTGAAGGGTTTCCACTTCACAATCAACTAATATTGGTGATAAGTTTGCAAGTAATATAGACGAAACTGCCGTTCCGAAATTCAAACATGAGGTTATGACCTCACTACCTTTTTTAAAATTTAATACTTTTAGAGCTAATGTTATCGCCGAAGAACCTGAGTTAACCATAAGGCCATATTTTTTTGCAAAATTAGTTGCAATTTTTTTTTCAAATGAATCGACAGAATGACCCATTTGAGTACCTTTTTTTAGAGTCTTCAATACAGCATTTACTTCAAGTTCATCATAAACATTTTTTCCGTACGAGATAAATTTTTTTTTATTTTTCATTATTAAAAAGGGATTTTTTTTTATTTATATACATTAAAAATTGCTTTTCACAAACCACTTTAGCAGAAACTTTATTTTTTACCTTAAGGTTCCAATCAAAAACTTCTTTTAATATGGATTGTAAAGTCATTTTTGGGCGCCATTTTAATTTTTTTTATAGACTTATTGCTATTTAATTTCAAAACTTCAGTTTCTTTATATTTTTTATTTTTTTTAATAACTAAATTAAAAAAATTTAATTTTTGCATAATTTTAATTATATCAATTACTTTTTTGGAATTACTTTTTTTCGGACCGAAATTCCATGCACTATTTTTTTCATGAATTTTACCTTTAAATTGATATTCAGCTAAGATTAAATAACCGACTAATAGCTCTATAACGTGCTGCCATGGTCTTATGCTATTTGGATTTCTAATTGTTAATTTGGAATTACTATTTATGGATTTTATAATATCTGGTAGAAGTCTGTTTTCTGAATAATCACCTCCGCCCACTACATTACCCGCTCTAACAGTGGAGATTCTATTTTTTAAATTAGTTTTTTGAAAAAAGGATTTAACATAACTGTTAACAGCTATTTCAGCACCTACTTTAGATGAACTATAAGGATCATGACCTCCAAGTTCGTCTAATTCACTATATGATTTGTTCTTTTTATTAATTTTATAAACTTTATCCGTGGTTATAATCACAACAGATTTTATTGAATTTATATCTCTTAGGCATTCCAATAAATTAACTGTGCCAATGATATTTGTTTGAAAAGTTTCTAGTGGGTTTTTGTACGAATCTATTACCAATGGTTGTGCAGCTAAATGAAAAATTATCTCGGGCTTTATAATTTTAATTTTTTTTTTAAGTAATTTTATATTTGATATATCAGCGAATGTGCTTGATGATAAGTTTTTACTAATTTTAGATTGATTGAATAAACTTATTTTTTTTGGCTTTAATGAAAATCCATAAATTTTTGCTTTTAAATTATTTAAAATAATGCATAACCATGAGCCTTTGAAACCTGTGTGGCCAGTAATAAAAACTTTTTTTCCTTCCCAAAATTTTTTGTTAAAATTAATCAAATAATTAATTCGCTTCCCAGGGTAGTTTGCCTTTAATATTTGCAATTTTATCTAAATCTACTTTATCTTTAAGTGTATCCATGCTTGCCCAAAATCCATTGTGCTTATAAGAGTATAGTTTGTTTTTCTTGATAATTTTCTTGAAAGGTTCACTTTCTAAATATGTATTATTATTTTTTATTAATTTTACTACTGTTTTAGAAATCACAAAAAAGCCTCCATTTATGTATACGTCTGATTTTTTTTTAGAGTTATCAAAATAATTTACTTTCCCTCTAGATATTTTCAAAATTCCATATCTTTGTTTAG
>CAJQSH010000055.1 GCA_905612505.1 uncultured Candidatus Pelagibacter sp.
TGACCTTGTCACCTTCTTTTTTGTTTGTTTTAATTCCGTTTTTACCTATTGAGCATTTAAAGATAAAATCATCTACAATTAACGTGTCTTTATTTTTAAGCTTTATTAGCATAAGTTGTTTATTAATGTTTAACCAGTCAGTAAGTATAGTTGAATTTTCAAAATTATATAATATTTTAGAAGAAATTAAGAATTTATTTATATTTGATATATATAATTATAATAAAGCAAGTGATTTTGTAGGTGAAATTGAATCTAATAATCACAAATTTTTAAACTCTGCAATAATTTTAGATAAGAAAAATCATTTATTATTTTCTAATGACAAAATTAATAAAAACAATATTATAGTGCTAGATGAGTTTCCTGTAAAAATTGAAATCCTTATAGATAAAATAAACACCCAACTAATTAAGCAAAAATATAATTTTCAATCTAAGATTAATATCAAAAAATATATTTTAAATTTAAATTCACGAATTATTTCTATTGAAAAAAATGAATTAAAATTAACAGAAAGAGAAGTTGATATTGTTTTATTTTTAAATAAGAATAAAAAACCACAATCAGTCTTAAATCTTCAAAATGAAGTCTGGGGATATTCCTTTAATTTAGAAACACATACTGTTGAAACACATATATATAGGCTTAGAAAAAAAATTAAGGAAAAATTTAATGATGAAAGTTTTATTGTTACCCAAGATGAGGGTTATAAAATTTAAATGTTAAAGAAAAACCCTATTGCAAAAAATTTAAGAACAAAAAAATATAAACTTAGAATAGTAAGAGCAAAAAAAGGAAAAGGAAGTTTTAAGAGAAAAAAGACTAATATAATCTAGCCCCTATTTTTTGAATAATTTTTGAAGACATTTCTGTACCTTTTTCCAGACTTTCTTTTATGGTTAAATTATTTATAAAACCATGTAAAAATCCTGCAGCAAATAAATCGCCGGCACCAGTTAAATCAACAATTTTTAAATTTTTTTTACTATCACACTCCGTTATTTCACTTCCATTTATTGCAATACTTCCTTTTTCTCCGCGTGTAATAATAATCATTTTTCCAAGCTCTTTTCCAAAAGTAATCACTTCTTCAAAACTTTTTGTATCTATTAAAGACTTAATCTCTTGTTCATTAGCAAAAGTAATATCGAGTTTATTTTTAACTAAAGCTAAAAAACTAGTTTTGTGTCTCTCAACACAAAATTGATCTGACAGTGACATTGCTATTTTATTAGCAAGAGACATGGCTTTATCAAATGCAGATTTCGGATCACCTTCATCCCACAAATAACCCTCTAGAAAAATCATATCACTACTTTTAACCGAGTCTATATCAACATCATTTTTATTAATTTTTCCTGCTGTTCCCAAAAATGTACACATTGTTCTTTCGGTATCAGGAGTAATTAGTATTAAACAAGTTCCTGTAGGTAAATTTTCTTTTTTTTTAGAATAGAAATAATTAACATTTTCTTTTTTTAAGCCATCCTCATATTTTTGACCTAAATCGTCATTATTAATTTTGCCAATAAATCCGACCTCATTTCCTAATTGAGATAATCCAACAATGGAATTAGCTACGGATCCACCTGAAACTGTTTCTTCAATTTTCAAAGTAGATAATAGTTTTTTAAACTCAATTTCATCAACAAGTTTCATCGTGCTTTTTGTTAATCCATTGTCAGACAAATAACGATCTTCAACTTTACAAATGACATCAACTATAGCATTTCCGATACCTAGAATTTTCATATTAAGCTTTTATTGTTTTAATTAGACTTTTGCGATTAGGATAACAAGTAGTACATATTTTACAAGTTAAACCATAGCATTCTCTTGCTTTACAAAACTCTCTTCCATAATAAATTATTTGTAGATGAAGTTTACTCCAAGTTTTTATTGGAAATATTCTTTTTAAATCTTTTTCAGTTTGAATAACATTTTTACCATTTGTTAAACCCCATCTTTGAGCCAGTCGATGAATATGTGTATCCACTGCAAATGCAGGATATCCAAACCCTTGAGACATGACTACACTTGCTGTTTTATGACCCACACCAGGCAGTTTTTCGAGTTCTTCGAAGGTTTTAGGTACTTTGCCATTATGTTTTTCCATTAGTTGTTTTGACAATAAATAAACACTTTTAGCTTTGATTCTAAAGATGCCGATACTTTTGATTAATTTTTCAATTTTTCTTCTTCCTAATTTTATGAAGTGTTCTGGTTTATTATATTTCGGATATATACCCTTAGTCACATTGTTAACATTTAAATCTGTACATTGTGCAGACAAAAGAACAGAAACTAAAAGAGTAAACTTATTTCTATGCTTTAAAGGAATAGGAGTTGTTGGATAAATTTTATTTAAAAGGTTTAATATTAATTTAGCTTTTTCTTTTTCATTCATTATTTAAAATTCAATAAATCTCTCATTGAATAAAGTCCGGGTCTTTTTTTTATGAGCCATTTCGCTGCGGTCAAGGCACCATCTGAGTATAGAGCTCTATCAAAAGCTTCATGATTTAATGTTATAATTTCTTTACCATTTGAGAATGTTACTTTATGTTCTCCAATAATTTGATCTTTTCTAATTGAATTAAAATTAATTTTTTTTCCATAAGAAAAGGACTTTTTATTCAAAAATTTTTTACCTATTAAACTATAAAAATCTTTATTTTTTCCATTAGCAATACCTTTTCCAAGCATTAAAGCTGTTCCAGATGGGTAGTCTTTTTTATGTTTATGATGAACTTCTAATATTTTGCTTAAATAACCATCACTTAATGATTTAGAAGCAATTTCAGTTAAATACATTAACAAATTAATGCCCAAGCTCATATTGCCAGTCTTTAGTATAGGAATTTTTTTTGAATATTTTTTAATTAAACTTTCTTCTTTTTGAGTAAAGCCAGTTGTTCCAATAACGACACTTTTTTTGATCTTTGATGCAATTTTAAGAATCTCAAGTGTACATTTGGGAACAGTAAAATCTATTATTACATCAGTTTCTTTAAAAGTTAGATTAGTATTTAAATCAAGTTTAATTCCAGCTATTTTTTTA
>CAJQSH010000056.1 GCA_905612505.1 uncultured Candidatus Pelagibacter sp.
AGGCTGCAAGTGGATTAATTTTATTAATAGCTGCAATAATAGCTTTAATTATTAGCAATTCAATTTTTAGTGAAATATATTTTTCTACACTTGAAAAATATCTATTTATAGGAATAAATGATTTTGGTTTAAACCTATCAGTTTTACATTGGATCAATGATGCTTTGATGGCTATTTTTTTTTTTTTTGTTACCCTTGAAATTAAAAGAGAATTTATTCAGGGCGAACTATCAAATATTAAACAGGCATTATTGCCAATAATTGCAGCTGTAGGCGGCATGTTAGTCCCTGCACTTTTTTATATATTTATCAATTTAGATAATTCAGAAACATTAAACGGATGGGCAATTCCTTCAGCCACTGATATTGCTTTTTCTCTTGGTATACTCTCTTTATTGGGCTCAAGAGTTCCAGTTTCCTTAAAAATTTTTTTAACCGCTTTAGCTATAATAGACGACCTTGGTGCAATTGTAATTATTGCTTTTTTTTACTCAGGTGATTTAAGCGTGTCCTATCTAAGTTTGCTATTAATTTCATACATTTTTTTATTAGTTTTTAATAAATTTAATATAAAAAAATTTTTACCTTATTTAATAGTTGGTTGTTTTATGTGGTTTTTTACTCATGAGTCAGGAATACACTCAACGATAGCTGGTGTTCTTTTAGCAACAACAATACCTCATAGAAAGAAAGTTAAAGACTTTTCTTTATTAATAAAACTTGAACATTCAATAAGTCCATATGTTGCTTTTATAATTATGCCTTTATTCGCTTTTGCCAATGCAGGTGTATCACTTAATGGCTTAACATTATCTTCTTTATTATCACCAGTTCCCCTTGGTATATTATTGGGTTTGTTTTTTGGTAAACAAATAGGCGTAATGTTTTTTTCATATATATCAATAAAACTTAAGGTAGCTCAAATGCCAAATAATTCAAACTGGCTAAGCCTCTATGGTGTTTCTATATTAACTGGTATTGGATTTACTATGAGTTTATTTGTAGGAAACTTGGCATTTGTTGAAAATGCGCAACATATAGATGGTGTTAAAATTGGTGTTTTGGTTGGATCCTTACTTTCAACTGTTTTTGGATATTTTCTATTATTATTAACTTCAAAAAAGTAATTAATGTTTAATAAAAATAAATTTTTAACATATATTCTTATAATAATGTTTTCATTTTTTAGTAAATCAGAAGCTAAGTATGAAAAATTATTTTTTAATTTTAGTATAAATAGTAGTGAAGGTGAAATTATTAATTTTTCAAAGTTTGAAGGAAAAACTATACTTTTAGTTAATGTTGCTAGTAAATGTGGATTCACACCTCAATATAGTGATCTTCAAACTCTTTATGATAAATATAAAAGTAAAGGATTAATTATTATAGGAATACCTTCAAATCAATTTGGTGCACAAGAACCGGGCTCAGACAAAGAGATAAAAAACTTTTGTGAGACAAACTTTAATATAAGCTTTCCAATAACGACTAAAGTAGATGTAAAAGGTAAAAATGCTCATCCAATTTTTTTGTGGGCTAAGGAGAATTATGGTAATGCAGCTGTTCCAAAATGGAACTTTCATAAAATACTTTTAAATAAAGAGGGTAAAGTCGAGGATACATATGCTTCATTTGTAAATCCATTATCTAAAAAGATAATCTTAAAATTAGAAAATATATTAGATTAAATAATAAATTTATTTAATAATTTTCTTAATATAATTATCCAAATTTATTTTACCAAAATATTTGTACACTTTATTTGAAAGGTTCATATTTGTTAATGCTGATGCATATCTTTCGCCAGGCCTTTTTGGTAAATATTTAATCTTAGTTTTAAACATTTTTGCTACATGCAAAATTGAAAAACTTTTACGATTTGAAATACTATAATGCCTACACAAATTTTTTTTCCACGCTAAGAAACAAATTTTAACTGTATCCTCTATATGGGTAAATCTTCTTGATTGGTTGCCAGGTCTTACTACGGGTAATGGTTTTTTATTTTTAAAACAATCTTCAAAAATACCTATTACTGTAGACATTTTTCCTGTTGAAATCTGATTTGGTCCATAAACATTATAGAAGTAAACAACTTCAAATTTAAAATTAAAC
>CAJQSH010000057.1 GCA_905612505.1 uncultured Candidatus Pelagibacter sp.
AATAATCTTGGACTGATTATCCATTATCAATCTAACTTAACACCAATGTATCTTCTTTGGTTTTGATTATTATAAATTGCAATTAAAATTGTTTTTTGATTTGATTTAAGAGCTTCTTCAATTATATCCTCTAGGTTTTTTTTAGATTTAATTTTTTTCTTTTGAGCTTCCACAATTATATCGTTAACACTTAAATTACTAAGCGGACTATCTTTTCCTATACTTGTTATAACTAACCCTGTTATTTGATTTGGAAGTTTTCTATCATTAATATCTTTTTTGGTTAATTTTTTTACTGTAATTTTTAAAGATTTGATTTCTTGTATGTCCAGTTTGGCTTCTTTTTTTTCTTCCTTAAAATCTTCAGACGTTTCCAATCTTCCTAATTTAATTTTTTTAGTAATTTCTTTTTTATTTCTCCAAATTTTAACATCTACAGTTTTTCCAACTTCCGTTTGTGCTACAATTTTTGGTAACTCTTTCATTTCTTTAATTATTGTGCCATTAAATTCTAAAATTATATCTCCAGCTTTAATTCCTGCTTTATCTGAGGGGCTCTTCTTCGCTACACTTGCAACTAATGCTCCTCTAGGTTGGTCTAATTTTTCTACTTCAGCAATTTCTTTTGTCACCACTTGAATTCTAACTCCAAGCCATCCTCTTTTTGTTTCTCCAAATTTTATAAGTTGATCTATAACTTTTTTTGCACTATTTGATGGAATTGAAAAGCCTATGCCTATTGATCCAGATTGTCCTAAAATTGCTGTATTAATTCCTATAACATCACCATTCATATCAAATAAAGGACCTCCAGAATTTCCTGAGTTTATAGATGCATCTGTTTGAATATAATCTTCATAACGTGAGAGACCTATAGATCTGTTTCTTGCTGAAATAATTCCTGAAGTAACGGTTCCACCTAAGCCAAATGGATTTCCAATTGCAATAACCCAGTCACCAATTCTTGCTCTATCTGAGTCTCCAAGTTTAACTGGTATGAATTTTTCTTTTGACACTATTTGAAGAACTGCAATATCTGACAATGGATCAGCTCCAATAATTTTTGCTTTATATTCTTTATCTCCATCTACTCTAACTACAATATCTTCCGCACCTGTTATTACATGATTATTTGTGATCACAATACCTTTTGAATCTATTATGAAACCAGATCCTAGTGCAATTGCTTTTCTTGTTTTTGGGGTTCCAAATTCTTTAAACATATCTTCAAATGGTGATCCTGGAGGAAATTTAAAACCTGGAAATGGATTGGTATTTGTAACAACCGTTGTAGTTGTTGAAATATTTACAACAGAAGGCATTAATCGTTCTGCTAAATCTGCAAATGAAGCTGGTGCATCTTTAGCATTTGCTTGTAGTACAAAAGCAATTGAAAAAAATACTACTAATAATTTTTGAATTTTATTCATTTTAATTTTTTATATACCAAATAATAATAAATCCTATAACTACAAATATCAATCCACCTGTTCTTAATTGACTATTAGTTACATCATTTAATTTTAATAACATACTTTTCATTTTTGATGGAAATAAAGCATATAATATTCCCTCAATAAAGAGAAAAAGACCAAAAGCTATAATTAGCTCTTCCATATATTTGATTTATTTTTTAGGCTTAATGTTTCCAAAAAATTTAAAGAATTCACTATCGGGTGACAAGATCACAGAAGTATCTCCACCAATTAAAGCAGTTTCGTAAGCTTGCATTGCTCTATAGAAGGCAAAAAATTCTGGGTCTCTGCCAAATGCTTCTGCAAAAATTTTATTTCTTTCACCGTCTCCTTGACCTTTCATGATTTCAGAATCTTTATTTGCATTAGCTAATAAAACTGAAACATCTTTGTCGGCAGTTGATGTAATAGTTACAGCCATCTCAGCACCTCTTGCTCTAAATTCTTTAGCTTCTTTTTCTCTTTCAGTCTGCATTCTTCTAAAGATTGCCTCACTGTTTGCTTCTGGTAAATCCGCTCTTTTAATTCTTACATCTATTATTTTAATACCAAAGTTTTTAGCTTCAATATTTACGCCCTCTTGAATTAAAGCCATTTGCTTAGTTCTGTCTTTTGAAAGTAATGTTTGTAATTCTTGTTGTCCTAGAACATTTCTAAGTCTTGAGTTAATAATCGTTGCTAATCTTGATCTTGCAACTCTTTCATTGCCAACTGAAATATAAAATTTTAATGGATCTGTAATTTGAAACCTCGCAAAAGCATCAACAATTAACCTTTTTTGGTCTGATGCAATTACTTCTATTGGTGGTGTATCTAAATTTAAAATTCTTCCATCTAAGTAAACTACGTTTTGAATAAAAGGAATTTTGAAATTTAAACCTGGTTTTACTATAATCTTTTTAGGATCACCAAACTGAAGAACAATCGCTTGATTAACCTCTTTAACTATGAAGATAGAGAAAAAAGCTAATGCACCTATTGCAATAATTATTGGTAATAAAATTTTTTGTATTTTCATATTAATTCGCTGCTTTCTTTTTACCTAGCTCAGGAAGTGGTAAGTAAGGAACCACACCAGATCCTGCACCTTTTTCAATAATCACTTTATCTATATTTGCTAAGACTTTTTCCATAGTTTCTAAATACATTCTCTCTTGAGTAACTTCTTTGGCTTTTGAGTACTCATTATATATTGAGATAAATCTGCTAGCTTCACCTTCAGCTGCCGCAACCACTTTTTGCTTATAAGCTTCGGCTGATTGCATAATTTTTGCAGCTTCCCCTCTTGCTCTCGGGATTACATCGTTCGCATAAGCTTCTGCTTCATTTTTAGATCTTTCCATGTCAGCTCTTGCTGCTTGAACATCTCTAAATGCATCAATTACTTGATTAGGTGGATCTGCTTTTTGTGTTTGAACTTGTGTAATTTGAATACCGCTATTGTATTCATCTAAAATTGCTTGAATTATTTCTTGAGTTTCAATTTCGATTTGAGCTCTACCTTCAGTTAAAATCGGTTGAATAGCACTTTTCGCAATTACTTCTCTCATTGCTGTTTCGGCTGCAGCTTTTACACTTCCTTCAGGGTCTTGAATTTGAAATAAAAATTTTTTGGCGTCTTTAATTACCCAGAATACTGAGAAATCTATATTAACGATATTTTCATCACCAGTTAACATTAAACTTTCTTGAGGGACATCTGCAACTCCTTTTGAGGAAAAACCACTATCACCTTCAGATCTAAATCCAATATCAATTCTATTTACTTTTGTAACTTTTGGCGTTTGAACAGATTCTACTGGAAAAGGAATATGATAATTTAATCCTGGCTGAGTAGTTTTTACAAACTTACCAAACCTAAGCACTACACCTTGTTCATCGGGCAACACTCTATATAATCCACTTGCTAGCCAAACAAATGCTAGAATAATTAAAACTAAAACAATCGGTTTACCTCCTGATGAACTTCCACCAGGTAAAAATTTATTTATTTTACTTTGAATATCTCTAATAATTGCATCTATGTCTGGTGGTGTTGGTCCTTTTCCAGAACCATTTCCTCCCCCTGGAGGTGTTCCCCATGGACTTCCGCCTTTACCTTGAAAATCATCTGACATATGACAAAGTATATAATGTCTTTGGTGAAAAAAACAAGTAAAGATAAAAATATGACAGATAAAAAGCCCGAATTAAGTGATGCAATGAAAAAAAAATTAGAACCTAAAAAATTCACAAAAAACCCTATTTTAGGAACAAAATTTACAATAGCTGTTTCAAGTGCCAAAGGTGGTGTTGGAAAATCTACTTTTGCAACAAACCTTGCCCTAGCACTAAAACAAATTGGCTGCAAAGTTGGTTTACTTGATGCGGATATATATGGTCCATCAATTCCAAAAATGTTTGATATTAATGAAAAACCCAAGAGTGATGGTCAAACTTTAACTCCTATTATTAAATATGACATTCAATGCATGTCAATCGGTTTTTTAGCTGATCAACAAACTCCTATGATTTGGCGTGGTCCAATGGTCACCAGTGCAATTAAAACTTTTACACAAAAAGTTGGGTGGAAAGATTTAGATTTTATAATAGTCGACATGCCACCTGGAACAGGTGATACTCAATTAACATTTTCTCAAGAAATAAAAATGGATGGAGCAATTATAATCTCTACTCCTCAGGAAGTAGCTCTATTAGATGTAAAAAGAGGAATTAAAATGTTTGATAAACTTGGTGTTAAAATTTTAGGTTTGGTTGATAATATGAGTTACTTCACAGGAGATGATGGTAAAAAATATAAGATATTTGGTGAAGGTGGTGTCAAAAGAACTGCAGAAGAATTTGGTAAAGAGTTCCTAGGTGAGATTCCAATAAATCCTGAAGTTGGAAAATGCGGTGATGAAGGAAAGCCGATTGTAGAAGCTAACCCTAGTCATGAGATTTCTAAAATTTATTTAAAATTTGCTAATAAAATAAAGTCTACTTATTTTTAATTAATACTATATCGGTGCTAGCACCATCAATTATATTAATATTTTTTAACTTTTTAAAATTTAAATCAAAAATATTGTAATGATATTTTGATATAAATTTTTTAAATTCTTTTACACTAGAGCCTTGCTCAATCATTGTATAAGGAGCGTATTCCATAAAAATTATAGGACTATTGGTTTTCAAAATTTTTTTACAGCTTTTTAAAACATTCATTTCAAAACCATCTACGTCAATCTTTAAAATAATGGTATTCTTAATTTTGTTTTTTTTAATAAAACTATCTAGAGAAATGGCTTTGGTAGATTTATCAACCTTTTTTAAAAAACCTTTATGAATTTTATGAGACTCTGCGTTTCTATCCAATTTCCAACTTGAATAAATTTTACTTGGTTTAGTTTTTTCATCTGAAACATAATTTTTAAAAGAAGATATTTTTTTTTTTAAGTTTAGGGTTTAAGTTGATATTTCTTAACTGTTTCTTAAATGCATAATTTGTTGGTTCAATTGAAAAAATATCAAAATTAGTGAAATTTCTATCTAATAAATTTTTAGCTAAAAATAATGATTTGTCACCAATATTTGATCCTATATCAATAATAGTAAAGCTACTTTTAAGTTTATTTTTTTCTTTAAAAATAAAATTTACAATAGATTGAACTACACTTCTTTGAAAAGATCCAAAAATGAAAATTGATAGATCTATACTTTCAGGGATGTCTAGATGCCACTTTATCGACTTTCTGCTAACTAAAATATTCTTTTTAACTCTAAAAAAAATTAAAATATAATATAAAATTCTTGTTATATAAATTTTTATTGAGGTTTTCATGTTCGGTAAAGATTAAATAAATTAAATTATTTTATCAGTAATATCAAAAGCATTCATTAGTTCATTCCACTCTCTTTTGGATAAGCCAGAGCTGTCTGGATTAATATCTTCACCTTTAATAAGTTTTTGAATTATAATTTTTCCTTTTGCAGAAACTTCTGTGCCACCTACTCTATAATCCATAAATGCATCATACGTTATTGGAACCCATTTTTTTACAGTGTCTAACATTATGTCTGCATATACTCTTATTTCATATTGAGCGTGACTATCAGCTCTCAATCTTAAAAAATTCATCAAGTTTAATAAATCCGTTTTCCAATACCACTGAGTGTACGTGTTTAAAGTTAAATTCATTCTTGCAAGTTCTCTAGCTAAACCTTTTTTATTTTCATCAATAGTTGATCCATCAAACCTCTCATTCAGCATCATCTCATAGTTATCATAAGTTCTATCAGCATCATTTTTTAAAAGTTGTAATACTTCTTTTGCTTGTTTACCTTCAATAACATCGCCTCTACCTTGTCTGTTACTTGATGATTGTGCTGCTAAATTTTCTGCTGATGGTAAATAAAATTCTTTGTCTAAAATAGAATACCTTGCCGAGTATTCATTTACATTTGCTGTTCTATGTCTAATCCATTGACGAGCAATAAAAATTGGAAGTTTAACGTGATATTTAATTTCACACATTTCGAATGGAGTGCTGTGCCAGTGTCTCATTAAATATTTAATTAAACCTGCGTCTGTTGAAACTTGCTTAGTTCCTTTTCCATAAGAAACTCTAGCTGATTGAACAATTGATGTATCATCACCCATATAATCAACTACTCTTACAAAGCCATGGTCTAGCGCTGGCATTGCTTCATAAAGAATATTTTCAAGTGCGGGAACAGTAACTCTTTTCGTTTGATTCTGGTGAGACTGCTGCTCTTTAATATCTTGTGTTTGCTCTTTAGTTAATTTCATGATTTTTACTGAATCTTTTAAAATATTTTATATTAATAGTGTTAAATTGCCAACTAGGACAATAAAAAAATTTACAATAAGATGTGTGGATTTAAAGATAGAATATTTTTCTCCTTTTACAACTTATGAGGGTTAACAGATTATTAATCAAATTTTTTTAAAACACCAATATCTGCAGTTCTTTCCAGTGATAAAATAAATAATTTTATTGAGTTTCTCACTTTGAAATTTAAGTACATAAATACTTCTGCCATTTAACGATGTAACTACAGCAGTATTTTTCCATTTATTATCAAAATTTTCTGGTGTTATTATTAGCTCTGATATTCCTATGGAGGGAACAAATGCATACAAAGGTTCAACGAAGCCATCATCAATATGACTTTTGGCATAGTCAATTTTTTTGAAATAACCTTCTCCATAAGATGCTTTTGGCCAACCATAGTTAGAGCCATATTCTATAATATTTATTTCATCTCCTCCTCTTGGTCCATGTTCTGTGGCTAATATAAGATCATCTCTTACAAAAAGACCTGATATATTTCTGTGTCCCTTTGAAAATATTTTATAATTACCACTTTCCAGTTCGATAAATAAAATTTTTCCATAAATTGAGTTATCATCTTGGGCTGTGTTATCAGCCGCATCTTGCTGTAAGCTTGCAGTGCTTAATAAAATTCCTTCTTTTTCATTAAAAACATACTTTTGCATTCTTCCAGATCCTGCCCCTAGTTTTCCACATTCATCAAATTTTTTAAAAATTTTAAAATTTAAATCTTCAGATATCTTCGCATAGTATATTTCTAAAAAAGTACAATTTTCTGTATCAACATAATGTGAGACATAAATTTTATCATCTATAATAACTGTGTCTAAAATATTTTTAAGATCTAAATTTATTTTTAATTCTGTATAATAATTTTTTTTTTTTATTGAGTAAATTATCAATTTCAGTACTATAAAATTTTCCTTTTCGAGATATAGTAAATATTTTATTTTCAAAAACTTCTAAATAAAAAGTAAATCTTTTAGCTCCACCAGCGTTAAATCTATCCCATAAAACTTTATTTTGAGTTTTAATATTTGTTTTCTTTCTATAAAAATCAAGGCTAAGAAATTGAGTATTTGGTAAAAACCTAACATTGTAATCATTATAAAGATTTGAAAATGATCTTTTTCCACTAAAAATCATTACAATAGATTTAATTTTATCAAGTAATAAAAAGAAAGTATTAAATGTTGCTTTAAATACTTTTTCTTTATTATAAACTGCAAAGACGCCGAATGAAATTGCAATAAATACAAATATTAAGAATTATTTTTATTAAAATTTTTTTAAATTGCATAAAATGAAGTGTTTACTTTAAAATTTTAAGTTTGAATATTTTAAATATATAACTATATTAATAATGTTGGCTTGCCAACTACGACGATAAACGAATTTCGTAATAACCATTACGGACGTGGGGGCAGTACCCACCACCTCCACCATTACAGCTTATGGGGGTGAAACAGGATCGACGGGTGACTAAAGGCTATTCTTTCGTTCGGAATTGTTCCACCGTAACGGGCTAATTTATAAATGCTAACGAAAGTTACGCTATTGCTGCATAATTAACTTAGGTTAATTATAAAAGCACGGCCTTGGGGCACCGGGTAACAGAACGCCCCTTACAACTCTCCTACTTCTCTTTATTTATATTGCTGATTAATGTTTAGATTCATTTTGATCGGATACTGATCGGAATTATAATTATTTTCTTGGTTGAGCACCAAATCTGTTTTTGCCTTTTTTTCCAGCTTGAGAAAACCAGAATGCCCATAGTCCTAGAGTCAAAATATAAATGACAAAACCAGTTCCTAAAAACTCATCTGCCATAAAACCAGGTATAAAAATACATTGCATCCACCCTGATTGGTTAATGTCGTGCAAACGTCTTGCAGCGACTGCAATTGAAGGGATAAATATTGGTATCAATAGAACTAATGTTGCTCCATCTAATGTTGCATCTGATGCACCACCAAACCCTAAAAGAAAACCTGCAACTAAAAGGTATGCAAAACAAAATAGAAAGAAGTACCAAAACTCAGATTTTGATGCTCTTCCATCAAACTTGAAATACTTCTCAAAACATGTTTTTAGTGATTCTGCAAATCCCATATCTTAACTTAACAATCGAATGGTCTTAAGTCAAAAAAATTGATCGGACTATGATCGGAATTCTATCAAAATTTCTGCTATTTGCTAAAGCAACTTTGTTGCAAAATAAAGATTATAGAAGCACGGTCTGGGCACCGGGTAACAGAACGCCCCTTACTTATCCTTAATCAAACGGTCATATCAATACTTTTAGAAAATTAAACACGTCTTGGCAGAGACTCATGGCGACTTATGAAAAGAAAATGGTTACATGAAAATAAAAAAAATTAACCAGATGATGCCATACCTAGCAAGAGATCCATTGGTAAAAGAGTCAAAAGATCTATTTAAAGTTTCTATAAAACTTATGACAATTAATTTTTTTATTACAATTGTGTTAAAGAATTTCTACAATATCTTTAAAGTCATAACGAGGTGCTTTCGGGTACGTATGTTGTTCATCACCGTAACCAAGATTACACAAAAAATTAGATTTTATATTAGTTCCTTTAAAAAATTCTTGATCAACACCTTCATTATTAAATCCACTCATTGGGCCTGTAGATAAACCTAATATGTGACAGGCTTTAATAAAGTATCCTCCTTGAATTGAGGAATTCCTAAATGCGGTATCATAAGTAAATTTTTCTTTACCTTCAAAAAAGGATTTAGCATCCATAGCAGGAAAATTTTTTGGTAGATCTTTATAAAAATCTAAATCCATGGCAATTATTGCACACACAGGTGCCTTCATCGTCTTTTCTAAGTTACTTTCCATTAAAAAAGGTTTTAGTTTATTTTTAGCCGATTCAGATTTAAGAAACTTTATCCTTAAAGGCTGACAGTTAAATGAAGTAGCGTTATTTTTAATTAATTCATAAATTTCATGCAGAGATTCATCTGAAACTTCTTTGTTTTGAAATCCATAAAATGTTTTACTATCTGTAAATATATTATTCATAGTTTTTTATATTTTTTTAGTTACCTAATCTGAATTAACTAATAAGTAAATAAGTAAAATTAGTTTTTCAATTAACATTATAAATTAAGATAAGTAAAAGAAGAAGAAAGTTTAAATGATTTTATTAAAAGACGTTCCAATGAAATGCGTTTAGCAGAAGCTGATAGTTTTGGAGTTCTAACACTTCTTAAAAAAAAGCTTTAGTTTCTACCTGTAAAACCAACCACAATAGAACCCTGACAAAATACAATTTATCAAGTATCATGAAGCATGAAGAAGCTGATATTGATTTTGGTTATGAGTGTATTGTGGCATAATATAGTATTTTCTATGGAGTTTTTAACAGAAGGCCAAATATGAGTATATGGGGTAGTCTTATCGGTGGCTTTGTTGGTTTTACATTTGCCGGACCTATTGGAGCTTTAATAGGTTCAATGGTTGGAGGCAGAATTTCGTTGGCTCGAAGATCAGGTTTTCAACAAAATTATGCACCCCCTCAGCAAATTTTTGCTATTTCTCTAATTATTCTAACAGCGAAGTTAGCCAAAGCTGATGGACATGTCTCAAAAGAAGAATTGATTGCCATAAAAAATAAATTAAAAATTCCTGAACATGAAATGGACCAAGTTGGAAAAATATTTAACAAAGCTAAAGAAGACTCACTTGGCTATAAACCTTACGCCCAACAGATAGCACAAATTTATAAAAATAATCCTGCGGTTCTAGATGAGGTCATCAACACATTGTTTTATATTGCAGAAGCAGATAGCAATGTGTCCGACTCTGAAATCATAATGATAAGAGGTATTGCAAAAATTTTTGGTATAAGTGAAAGTCAATTTGAGGGGATTAAGGAGTCAAGAAAAAGTTCTGATAAGTTAAATCCTTATATAGTATTAGGCTGTAGTTCTAACGATGACTTTATAACTATCAGAAAAAAATACCTTAAACTTTCAAAAGAGCACCATCCTGATATATTGATGAATAAAGGAGTGCCCAAAGAAGTGATTGAAGAAAGTAAAAAAAAAATGAGGGCTATTAATTCTGCTTTTGATCAAATTAAAAAAATGAATCAAAAGTAAATTTTATACAAAATGAAAAAATTTATAGGGATAGTCATTTTTGGTTTGTTTTGGTGCAGTATTAGTAATGCTCACCACGAGTTAAGACAAGCTAAAGAAACGGGAAGCCTTGGGAATTTGCTTGTAGCTGGTTTTTTAGTATTAGCTGCAGGTTTTTTTATATGGCTCTTTCGAAATAGGAAATAATTCCATACCACCTCGAAACTAGAGGTAAAAACTTTTCTCCATGCTTCACCGTTGGTGCCAAAAAAATAACTTGAATTAATTATAAAGCTTCAACCAATTAATAAATTTCTCATCATTAAAATCGATGGGACCTATAATTCTTGCAAATTCTTTGCCTTCTTTATTAAATAAAATACTCGTTGGAATTCCCCTTAAAGAAAATTTTTTTGCCAATATGACGGACGCATCAAAGTAAATATCTAAATTTTTAATATTCAATTCTTTAAAAAAAGATTCTGCCTTTGATAGACTTTCTTGACTAATATTTATTGGAAAGATTTTTAGGTTATTTAAACTAATGTTTGCTTGTAAATTATTTAATGATGGCATCTCATCTTTACACGGAAGACACCACGTAGCCCAAAAATTAAGTATTAGTAATTTCCCTTTATAATTGGCTAAATCAACATCTTTTTGATTTTTGTCTTTAAAAATTACTTCTTCATAAGTTTTTAGATTTTTTGTTAATATTAAATTTTTGATATCTGGTTTTTCTATAGCGTAAGAAACACTGGCAGTTATTATATAAATAAATATTATTAAAAATTTCATTACCTTCAGCCTACCTCACAGTTAAAGTATTCTCAAGTATCGTCGATACTTCTCTTAATGATCTTTATTTTGCAACTTAGTAGTTACAAAAATTTTCACTTGACTCTCTGATAGGGGGAAGGTTTATATTAAATATTAAAATGAACAGAATTAAAAAAATATTATGAATTTAAAATCTAAATTTTCTATATCAATTATATTAATAGTTTTATCAATATCATCTGCTTATATTTTTAACTTTGCCACTAATAAACAAGATGCTTTCTCTGTTACAAAAACTAGCAAATATACCGTCGAAATCTTTAAAACTCCAACTTGTGGATGTTGTAATGGATACGTTTTATTTCTTGAAGGAGAACAGTTTAAGGTAAAAAAAACGAATATGACAAGTCTCGATTCCATTAAAAAAAAACATAATATTCCAGGAGAAATGCAATCTTGCCATACTAGCGTTGTGGGTAAATATTTTATAGAAGGTCATGTGCCTATTGAAGCGATAAATAAATTACTAAAAGAACAGCCCGATATTGACGGTATAGCTTTGCCTGGAATGCCTATCGGGACACCTGGAATGCCAGGAAATAAAGAAGCGCCTTATGTTATTTACCAGCTTATTGATGGGCAATATTCTGTATTTATGATCATATAAAGTTGCCTTCATGAATCAATAAAAGCTTTCAAACAATAATTACGTGTTCGTCTAAAACTATAAACTAACTTATTGATGTTAAATTATCTAAAATAGAGCAATTTGAATTATTATTACCTTTGCATTGGTTTGATATTTTTTGTAAATTTTTCTTTAACATATTTAGGGATTTAATTTTTTTTTCAATGTCTGTTATTTTTAGTACAGCAATTTTCTTAACATCCTTGCTATATCTACTTTTGTTTTCAAATAATTTTACTAGCGTTGAACACTCTTTTATAGAAAAACCAAAAGATCTCGATTTGACTATTAATTGAAGTTTTATTAAGTCGCTTTCTGTAAAATCCCTATAGCCATTGTTAACTCTACTTGGTCTAATAAGTCCAATATCAGAGTAATACCTTATTTTTTTAATTGGAACTTTGATTTTACTTGCAGCTTCACTAATTTTCATTTGACTCTCCAGTTAGTGGAAGGTTTATAACATTAATTTAATTAACTATAAGTTTTATTTTAAGAAATGATAAATATATTAAAAAATGCAAAACAAGGTTTAATTTTGAAGCTCACTAAAGCACAAAATATTAAAATAACTTACTATGCTCCTGGTTATTATGATGTGGGTCTGATTGAACAAGTAAAAATCAACTAACAAATGATAGAAAAAAACATTACATCTGAAGATTTTAATTGGTCGTGTAAACACACATGGAGAAAAAGTGCTAAGAATACTATGTGGTGTGTTATCGGTTGTGCAATTGGAGATTTTGGGACAATACTTTTTTTTCAACTAACTCAAATTCCTTTTCCTGTTATCGGTATAATGATCTTAGCAATCATCAATGGTTTATTAACAAGCATTATGCTTGAAACTTTTATTTTAATTAGACAAGATTTTAAATTTGTTAAAGCATTAAAAACAGCTTGTGGCATGAGTTTCATTTCAATGCTGAGTATGGAAATCACGATGAATTTAACAGATTATTTTCTAACAGGTGGAGCTCAACTTACGTATTGGATAGTACCCATTATGTTAATGGTAGGGTTTCTAACACCGTGGCCTTACAATTATTGGAGGCTTAAAAAATTTAATCAAGCCTGTCATTAAACATCAAAATGAAAAATAGTTCAGAAGATAAAAAACCTGAAAGAAGAGAATTTTTATTTATAGCTTCATATGCGGTTGGGTTGAATGGGATTTGATCCGGCTCTTCGGTTATGTAATTCATCCTCAAACCAAACTTTATGTAATGTTGCTACATGGTTTTGGACCATCTAACATAATAGGGATCATTGCTCTCGTTTATGGGGTTGTAGTAGCGCTTTCATCAAGCGATTGGATTCAGAAAGTATTAGGTGGCTCCGTCTGGAAGTTTTTGCAAGAGAGTGCCTATGTTTTATGGATGTTGATTATTGTTCACACTGGATATTTTTTATATCTTCACTTTCAAGATTTCCACAAGCAAGTTCCAGATCCTAATTGGGCTCAGATTCCATTTGCAGCAACCATCGCAGTTGTTACCATACTACAGTTAGTGGCTTTTTTAAAAACATGGAAAATAAAAAAAAATACACAGTAAAAAATGTCAGTCTAAAATCAAAAACTAAAGTGTAGTATAGTAAATCTAGTCTATGGATTTATTCAAATTGAATTTTACAAGATTTAATATTCATTTCGTCATATAATATTGAAAAATAAAAAGCTACAATTAGCTGCGTGAATAAGGAAAGAGAAAAAATATGAATGTATTTATAATTTTATCAATACTTGTAATTATCATTGGTGTTATTTTATTAGTAGCTTCTCCATCGGTATTATTTAAATTAAACTGGGAAGAAAAAACAGGCAAAGACAAAATCTTAATGTTCATGTTTTATGGTATTTTGGTTTATATAATAAATATCATTTTTTGGATCATTAAATAAGTAGCGACGTTCCGTCAGCCATGTAGCATGAACCAGGCTTCTAGTCACAAGCAACAAGGAAATTTGATCGGGGATGAAATATTTTTTGAAAAGTTTTTTAGAGTCATTAACGCTTTAAATCTAATCAATCCACTGTTAGAATAACCTTTGTATTGCGTGACTTTGTCCATGATTTATTAAGACAGGTCTGGGCACCGGGTAACAGAACGCCCCTATTTAATAAATAATGATAAATAATTCTATTAACATAATCACATTTTTTCCTAAATCATGTAACATCTGGATGTCTTATATGGTTATAAGAGTACGATAGTAATATTTACATATGACTGATAATATCAAAAAATTAGAAACTCAATATAATAAATATATTTACCCAAAGCCTTGTGAAGATATTGAAAACGAATACATAAAAAAGAATCGTTATCAAGAATGTGACCCAAATTATCATTGGCATAAACTTTGGCCAGAAAAAAAGTATGAAAGAAAAAAATTAAATATTTTGGTAGCTGGGTGTGGATCGGATCAAGCGGCTATTTTAGCAAAATGTAATCCTATTCATAAATTTACAGGTATCGATATATCTACGGCAAGTTTAGCACATCAAAAAAAATTAATTACAAAGCATAAAATAGAAAATCTCGATCTAATTTGTGATGATTTTAGACAAATAAAAATAGAACAAAAATTTGATTATATAATTAGCACAGGAGTTATTCATCATTTAGATGATCCAGGTTCTGCACTAAATTTCTTTGATAAGAACTTAACAGACGAAGGAGTTTTATATTTAATGGTCTATGGTGATCAACAAACAGAGGGTATCAAAGGTTTAAAGAATGTATTCAAAAAACTTCAGTTTGAACAAAATAGCTCTTCAATTAAAAGTATAAAACTTATAATTGAAAAACTTAAAAAAAATCATCCAGCAATAGTTTTTTCAAAATATTTCAAAGATATTCATGAAGATACAGGAATAGTAGATACCTTTTTACATCCAAAAGAAAACTTTTATTCAATTAAAGATTTAATTAATTTATTGGCACAAAATAATCTTATAATTAAAAATTTCGTTAATGGACGAATATCATCATTAACTAAGTATTTTGTAGATAATGAAGCAATCAAAAAAAAAATACAAAATTTTAGTATTGAAGATCAGCTAGAAATTTCTCAGATATTAAATTGGAATGATAGAAAAATAGATATTATATGTACAAAAAAAAGAAATATTAAGCACTCAAAAGTTTACAATTTATTAGATATAGATAGTCTTTATGTTTGTGCATTTCAATCTATTAACTACAAAATTAATCTACAAAATTTGAAGGTAGTTGACGATAAAAATGAGTCAGCTTTTGAATTCAAATTCTTAAATAAAAAAATAAATTGGAATGAGATTTTACTAGGAAAAAAAAATTTAAAAGAATTAACAGTTAATTTTAGCACTATTGAAAAAAAAAATTTTTACCATAAAATTTCCTTCATGATTGAAAATTACGTTTTAGATTATTCATTTCATGAAATTGAAGATTATAATAAATATTATGCAAAATAAATATTATAAAAAACTTAAGCCCTATTTTTCACAGGGCTTAAATTAGATTAGTTAAGCAACACTTACTCTTTGTTCAGTTTGAGCTGCACTAGTAGAAGTATTCGAAGAAACCTTTTGAAACAACTTAATAGGAACTCCTTTTGATAAAATATCCAATACTCGGCAATGTTTATTTACAGTATCAATCAATTTATCTATTTCAGCTTTAGGTGATGACGATTTAATATCAACAGTACCAGAAATATATTGAAAGCCAGGTCTTGTGTTTTTATTTAAAGCTAAAAAACCCTGCAGATCAAGCGTGCCTGTTAAATTAACACTAACACTTTCAATATTAATACCAGCTGCTGTAGCAAAGGCTTTATACGTTATTTCCTGACACGTTGCTAAAGCTGCTAATATTAACTCCACCGGACTTGGCCCCTCGTCTTTTCCACCAAAACTTTTGGGCTCATCCACTATTAATTTATGCTCTCTAAGTGTTACAACAGATTGAAGTCCTTCTTTAAGGATTGAGTTGCTTTCATATTGGACCACAGCATTTTTTGGGTTAGCTGTAAAATCCTTCTGTAGATTACTTATTGTTTCTTTTAGACTATTAGTCATTTTTTTCCTTTTTTAGTGCTTCGACATATGTCAGGCGCACAATTAAGTTTAACTGCCTGGTTTCATTTTATAAAAGATAAAAAAAAACCACCAACTAAAGCGGTGGTCAAAAGACTTCTCACTTTAGCAGGATTTATAAAGCGCTCTGCAATTTGAATTAAATCAGCGCATAATTATTAAACCACATTACAAAAAAAAGTAAAGTAATTAATACTGTTAGTTAGAGTTTAGAAAGCAGAGTCTGAGGCATCAGATAACATAACCCTCATACAGCATTTCTATATGTGATTTTTAAATAAAACAGAATACTATTCAAATAAGTATTGGACACTCACTCAATTAAATGGTTAATTAAATATAAGCGTTGATTTAATTCAAATTGCGGACGCTCAAAATAAACTGCTAAAGTGTTATCAGACCAATAGATACCATCGTTTTAGTCGGTGGTTTTTTTTTGCTTACCGTAAAAAGGAAGTGTTATGACCGTATATATAAAAGAGCAAACTAAAATTATAAGAGGTGGATTAGCTAGATCTAAATTTCAGGAAACTTCTGAACCAATATTTCTCACATCTGGATTTGTTTACAACAAAGCAGAAGACGCGGAAGCTATGTTTAATGAGGAAATAGAGGGTTACCAATATACAAGATATAGCAATCCAACAATTACAACTTTTGAGAAAAGATTGGCAATAATAGATGGTGCAGAGGAATGCTTTGCAACAGCAACTGGTATGGCGGCTGTTTACGGAGCTATGATGTGTCAACTAAAATCTGGTGATCACGTTGTTTCTGCTAGATCTTTATTTGGATCTTGTAGACAAATATTAAAAAAAATAATTACTAATTACGGAATTGAAGTAACTTTTATTGATGGAAAAAATAATGCTGAATGGAAAAATGCAATAAGAAAAAGCACTAAAGTATTTTTTTACGAAACACCTTCTAACCCATGCTTAGAAATAATAGATATTAAAGAAGTGAGTAAAATTGCAAAACAAAATAATATTACAACAGTTGTAGATAATATTTTTGCATCACCATCATTACAAAAACCTTCAAAATTAGGGGCTGATGTGGTTGTTTATTCAGGAACAAAACATATAGATGGCCAAGGAAGAGTGATGGGTGGTGCAATTTTATCGTCAAAAAAATTTAAAGAAGAAAAGCTTAAATTCTTTTTAAGAAATACCGGTTCATCAATAAGCCCTTTTAATGCTTGGGTTCTTTTAAAAGGTTTAGAAACTATTAATTTAAGAGTAAATGCACAATCTGATAATGCATTTTTGATAGCTCAATTTTTAGAAAATCATCAACAAATTGAAAAAGTTTTTTATCCCTACTTAAAGAGCTTTGAACAATATGATTTAGCTAAACTACAACAAACAAAAGGTGGCACTGTAATTTCATTTAAAATAAAAGGTGGTAAAACAGAAGCATACAATTTGATGAATAAATTAAAGATTTTTGAAATTTCAAATAACTTAGGAGATACAAAATCTTTGACTATTCACCCTTCAACCACAACGCATAGAATTTTAGAACCTAAAGAAAAGCTAGAACAAAATATTTCAGATAACTTAATACGGTTGTCTATTGGACTAGAGGATCCTGAAGATTTAATTAAAGATTTAGATAGTTCAATTCAATAACTACAATGATGAACCAAGACCAATAGGGTTTAAACCCACAAATGCTTTTTCCAGAACAAATTCACCAGGGCGGTTTCTAGCTCCTTCTTTTAATCCTAAAACCTCCAAAAATTCTTTAATATCTTTATTTAACCCCCTAGATCCACAAATCATAGCACGATCTATATCACAGTTAATTGGAACTAATTGTAGATCCTGAAAAATTTTCCCTGTCTTCAACAATTCAGTTATTCTGCCTTTTGTATGAAATTCTTCTCTAGTTACTGTTGGATAATAAAACACCTTGTCAGCATATTCACCAATCAAAGGATCTTTATTAATAGCTTCTATAATGTTTTTTCCATAATTAAGATCTTTTATTCCTCGACAAGTATGGAGGAGAATAATTTGTTCAAATTTTTCATAAGTTTCAGGATCTCTAATCAGCGAAATAAAGGGAGCAATGCCTGTGCCTGAAGCAAACATAAAAAGTCTTTTACCTGGAAGTAGTGAATCTAATATTAAAGTTCCTGTTGCTTTAGGATTTAAAATAAGATTATCACCTACACTGATATGTTGCAACTGAGATGTTAATGGTCCATCTGGAATTATGATAGAATAAAATTCAAGTTCATTGTCCCAACTAGGGCTGGCAATAGAATAAGCACGTAATAAAGGTTTACCATTATCTCCTGGCAAACCAATCATGACAAATTCTCCTGATTGAAAACGAAAATTTTTTGGTCTTACTACACGAAAAGAAAATAGCCAATCTGTCCAATGTGTGATTTTTGTAACAACTACGCCAACAAATCCAGTGTTATTTAAGTTTAAGTTTTGAATTGCTTTTTTTTCTTTAATCAAAATATTGTTCTTTGATGAGTATGAAGTGGAACTACCTGGTTGTAATTTTTCTTGGTAGCTTGGAGTGATGCTATCAATCTGCTGTTGCCAGTGAGGTTCTGGCATTCGTTTAGCAAGTTTAGTTGGAATAGCAATTTGATTAAAGCCTGACTGTGTAGCATGTCGGTAATGATCAACAATAACATGACCAGTTGCTCGTAGAGTTCCTAAATAACCAAGCTGTCTTAATCGCCTAGCAAGACTAAATCCACGACCATCTTTTTCAGAAGGAAAATCTATTGAAATTGCAGAGAGATAGGGAAGAAATGACTTTAGTGTTTCAACCTGAAAATCGTTTTTTAATTTTAACTGAAATTTTTTTAATTGTTCTTCTCTAATATTACCTGATAAAATATTTTCTGGTTCAATAACGGAGCGACTCATCCAATCATCGTTACTAAAACCTTTATTTGTAATTATTACCCATTCTGACATAGCGTCCATTTTAATATTTAAAAATAATGAAAAATATATAGAAGTTTGACATTATTTTGATAATTTATTTTGATAAATAGCTAACTTAAATGGACTTAGTCCAACACGTCGATAATAATTTAAAAATGTTTCATTCCGGTTTTTTCTATTATTTAAATAGACATTAATAATTGCTTCGATTGCCTCAATTAACTTGTCTGCGGAGAAACCTGGTCCAGTACGTTCACCAATATGAGCGTCTTCTGTTCCATCACCACCAAGAGTAATTTGATAGTTTTCAACGCCTCCTCTATCTAGTCCTAAAATACCTATATGGCCAATGTGATGATGTCCACACGCATTTATGCAGCCTGATATTTTTATTTTTAAAGGGCCAATATCACGTTCAGTTTTCAAATCAGAAAAGCGGGTAGCAATTTGTTTTGCTATAGGAATTGACCTTGCTGTAGCAAGTTTACAATAATCCATTCCAGGACATGAAATTATATCAGACACCATTCCAATATTTGATGTTGCTAGATCAACTTCATTTAACTTGTTGTAAATTTTTATAACATGTTGTTTGGGTACGTGTGGTAAAATAATATTTTGTTCATGACTAACACACAGTTCATCATAGGCATATTGTTCAGCTAAATCTGCTAAAACTCTCATTTGCTTAACAGATGCGTCTCCAGGAGTAGCTCCTGGTTTTTTTAAGGAAATAGACACTATTACATGATTTGGATCACGATGAGGTGTAAGATTTGTTTCCGCCCAATTCTTAAATAATAAAGAACCTATAAAATCTTTTTCTAGATCATGTTTTTTTACATTAGAAAAATCAGGTGGAGAAAATTCATCTGTAATAAATTTAGCAATATCAGTAGAAGGTTGTCGAACTTCATTTTTGATAGAATCATAATGCTCATAAATTTGACGTCTTGTTTCGTTAATACCAAGTTCATCAACCAGAATTTTTATTCGAGCTTTGTAAATATTATCACGTCGACCAAAACGATTGTAGACATGCATAACGGAATCTAGATAGTTTAAAAGTTGTTTTTTTGGTATAAATTTTGACAACATACGGCCAATACGTGGAGTTCTGCCTTGTCCACCACCAATATAAATCTTGTATCCTGTCTCTCCATTATTATTTTTCACAACACAAATACCAATGTCATGAAATGCAATGGCAGCCCTGTCATTCGGTGAGCCAGAAACAGCTATTTTAAACTTACGTGGCAGAAACGCGTATTCCGGATGTCCAGTTGACCACTGACGTAATAATTCAGCTGTAGGTCTTGGATCTTCAATTTCATCTGCCGCTGCACCAGCAAAGTGATCTGATGTTATATTACGAATACAATTACCAGATGTTTGGATAGCATGCATATCAACTTCAGCTAAATCATCCAACAAATCCGCTACATCGGACAGTTTAATCCAATTATATTGAATATTTTGGCGAGTTGTGAAATGGCCATAACCTTTGTCATATTTTTCAGCGATTAATGCTAGTTGACGTATCTGTTTGCTACTTAGAGTGCCATATGGGATTGCAATCCTTATCATGTAACTATGGACTTGCATATATAAACCATTTTGAAGACGAAGTGGTTTAAACTCTTCTTCTGTCAAAACACCATCAATTCTACGTTGTACTTGACCTCTAAATTCATTCACACGTTGACGCACAAAATTTTTATCAAAATCATTATATGAATACATTATATTATGTCAGTTTTTTTCTGTTTGCTTACCATGAAAGTAGTTTGTAGGACCAGTTGCACGGATCAGCTCTTGGTTGGATTTTGGCTTTGGTACTCCCTTTGCTGTTAGCAACACATCAATTAGGTATGCACTTTGTAGTATATTAATTTGTGTATCTGTAAATGCTAGAGCATTATCAGCATCTTCTTGATTATTAAACACAACAGCATCTTCTGAATTTTCAACCCATTTTTTATCAGAAGTCAGATAGATAACTTTTCCGCTAAGCAAATAATTAGCAGTTAAAATTTTTTTCATTCTACAAAACCTTCCTGGTTGTTGATGCAGATTTTACATTTTTAACTGCCAGTTGTGGTAAAATTCTATTAATAGACAAGTCGTTGTACAAAAAAACATTCTTAGAATTTTGTGATTTCTTAGACAAAAGAGATTCTCTTTGAATATGAGGATGTAATCCCAACATCAAAATTGCTGGGCCTGTAATGTTGTGATCTCTACAATCGTTCATAAGTGTTGATAGGCTTGAAGCTACCCAAACAGCATTTTTTCTTCCTACGTTCTCGGCAACTGTAATCGGCGTATCACCTGAAGCACCCTGTCTAAGTAATTTGTTTTGTAGATGGGAAATTGCTTTCACACCCATATAAATTGCTGCCACTGTACCCTCCAAAGCTAGAGACTTCCAATCATGCTCGGCAAATCCATTAATATCATAACCAGTTAATAAATGTACTTGTCCATTACGTCCACGCCGAGTTAATGAAACACCCATACTTGCTGCTGCTGCTGCTGCAGTTGTAACTCCTGGTATAACCTCAAACGGTAAACCTGCTTGATCAAGTGCAGTAATTTCTTCATCCAGACGGCTGAAAATTCCAGCATCACCAGATTTTAGGCGAACGACTTTTTGTCCAGTTATTGCTTTTGATATCAGAAGAGTATTTATATCATTTTGAGACCAGCTAGATCCAAAACCAGATTTACCTACTTCAATAAGGTTTGCTTCACGTCGACATAACTCTAAAATTTCAGGTGCAATCAATCTGTCATATAAGATAATATCTCCATCGTGCAAAGCATTGGCTGCTTTGCGTGTTAACAAATCAGGATCTCCAGGTCCAGCGCTAACAAACTGTACTGGATAATTTGACATCTCATTGTTTTTTTCTTTTTTTAGTAAATTATGCAATTTTTTTTTAAGCGTCGTTTCCAGGTCTTGAGCAACTGACTGAGAAAAAATTTGTGACTTAAATTCGTTAAAAAATCGTGCCCAAAAATGACGACGTGTATGACTTTCTGACAACCGATAAACATAAGGACGAAATGCACCAATGATACGTGCTACAAGACCTGTTTGTTGTGGTAATATATTCTCAATTTGTGCTTTTATATGGCGTACCAATGCTGGCGCGGTTCCTTCACTACCTATCGCAACTGTCACAGGATTACGATCAACTATTGCTGGTGTTATAAAATTTGAGTGCAACTTATCGTCAACTACACAATAGAGTATTTTTTTTTTGGTTAAAACTCGTAGAGCTGCATTACGTTCTGTGCCTTTTTTCAACGTCACATAAGCAAATGCAACATTATTACAGTCTTTTTCTTCTACTAGACGATTATTATATTGAATTAAATTTTCTTCCGACCATCGTTTTATTTTATTATTAGTTGGTGAGCCAAACACAAAAATTTCTGCTGATGATTTAAGCAGTATTCTAATTTTAAACACAGCTTCATCGTTGCTGCCACAAACTAACACTCTTCGCTTATCTAGTTTTATTAAAATTGGGAAGTAATTCATTTTTCTCCTCTAAAATATGCCAACTAAAAAAATAGAAGTCTAAAATCCTTTTCTCTTTAGCCAAAATTATAAAGCGCTCACAATCCAAATCAAATCAACGCTATTTAATGCAATTATTAGTATAAAATTCTAAAAATGTATATATTTATAGAAAAATAAGTCATAAATAGTGAAAAAAAAGCTGTTATATAGATTAAAATTCTATATTAATCTATTATTATAGAATATATTATTATGAATGATATAGATAAGAAAATTTTATCCTTATTACAAGCCAACGCTGATATTTCTATTGCTGAATTATCAAAAGAAGTAAATTTATCACCCTCACCTTGTTGGTTAAGAATAAATAAACTTTATAAAAATGGTGTCATTAAAAAAAAAATTGTACTAGTTGATAAAGATAAAATTAATTTACCAATAGTTGCTTTTGTTCAAGTAAAAACAAATCAACATAATTTAGGTTGGGCAAAGAAATTTATTAAAGTAGTTGAAGAATTAGAAGAGGTGGTAGAATTTTATAGATTAAGTGGATCTATTGATTATTTACTTAAAATTGTTGTTCCAAGCGTTTCAAAATTTGATGAATTTTATCAAGATTTAACTAGTAAAATAGATTTAACTGATGTTACTACAAGTTTTTCAATGGATGAAATAAAGCATACTAATAAACTTCCATTAAAATATATTTAAAAAATTATTTAATCTAAGTAAGTGTGCTTAGCAACAGAACGCTCTTTAATATAAAATATTTACTGTACATCAAGTTATTAGATATATTAATATCTTTATTTAAATAAGTAAAGCAAAGGACAAATATAATGTTGTGCATAAACATATCTTACAAAGTACCAGCAGCCAAAGCAACTGAAGTAGAAGAACCTTTAATAGCTCATGGAAAACATATGGACCATGTTTATCCGTCAGGAAATCCAGATGATGTGAATCCAGCAGAAGCGTATTTTACAAAATCAGAAGAGTTTAATGATCCAACTGATCCTTCAAAAGGTAAAACTGGTAATATAATTTTTACTCTTAATGAAAAGTGGCACAAACCCGAGCATATTCAAAATCATATTGAAAAAGCAAAAGCTGCTCCACATTTTCAAAAATTTGCAGAAGCGATGCAATATGCAAATGTTGGTGTTATGGGTAAAATATTTTACGAATTAAAAAAATAAGCTGATACTTTAAAATATGGTTGGGACACTGGGTAACAAATAACAAAGTACCCCATGAATAATTCTCAATTAAAAATATAATTATTAAAGAATGAAAAAATTATTTTCAATTTTAAGTTTATTTTTAATTTCTACTTCTTGTGCAACTCCAACTATAGTTAATGTTATTGGTCCAAATGATAACAAACTAAATTGCAAATAATTAAGTGCAGAAATTATCATAGCTAATCGATATGCTGATGAAGCCCGAGAAGCAAAAAAAATGAGTAAGCCACATAATATAGCTGCACTATTATTTTTTTTCCAGGTGCAGCTGCAACAGTGTGGAATGTGGAAGATGCTGCAACAGCCCCAAAAGATAGAACTTTACATTTAAGCAGGTTGAAAGAGAGAGAAAATTGTTGAATTAGCGAGCACCAAATGACAGAACACCCCTTCATACTTCTCAAATTTGTTCGATTTATAATAAAAATTAACACTTAGATTAGTTTTAGTTATTTAAGGCGAAAACCAGAACAAAGAAATTTAAAGATAAAGTAATTAAATTTTCCTAGTCCATAAAAACTATGTCTTTTTTTTTAGCTTTTTTCTTTTTCAACATACCTAATTTTATTTTGCACTTGTTTTGAATATTTAAGATTATAGCAATCACTACAAAGGAACATTGCTTCTACTGTACTGCTAACTTGTGTTAAAATAGAATTATTGTCGCCACAATCTGCACAACTAGATAAACGTTTTTTCACTTTAAGATATCCTTCTTATTTAATAATCGAAAAAATAATATTTATTATATAAACCAAAATGCTATAAAACATGAACATTAAAATTTTTTCTTTTTTTGTTTTTTCCTTCCAATTCAATTTAAATAATACTGATGAAGAAGCTGTTAATAACAGAGCCCCAATTACAATCACCAAAAGTTCTTTATTTCAGCACCACGCCAACTATAAATCGATTGATCATCATCTCCTACACAACAAATATTCTTATGCTTTTCAGATAACAGATTCAGCCATTTGCTTTGTATAAAATTCGTATCTTGATATTCATCTACTAAAATATATTTAAAATTATTAGAATAAATTTCTTTTATATCAGGATTTTTTTCTAATATTTTAACAACATGAAGAATTAAATCACCAAAATCGCAAGCATTTAAATCTAATAACTTTTTTTGGTAAATTTTATAAAGGGGTAAAACAGTCGTTTCAAAAATATCTTTATGATTAACAATCACTTCAATTGGATAAAAACCTTTATTTTTCCATCGATCAATAATTGATAAAATATATTTTGGAGCTAATTGTTTAATATCTATATTTTCAGCTTTGCATATATTTTTAATTAACCTAACTTGATCATCAGTATCTATAATTGTAAAATTCGATGTTAATCCCACTGCAGTAGCATGTTTTCTCAAAAGCTTTGCACAAATAGAATGAAAGGTTCCAAGCCAGGATAATCCAATAGCTTCAGTGTTTAGAATTTTACCAATTCTGTTTTGCATTTCCTTAGCTGCCTTATTTGTAAAAGTCACTGAAAGTATTTGGTTTGGAAATGCCATTTTTTCTTTAATAATATGGGCAATTCTTGAGGTAAGCACCTTAGTTTTCCCAGATCCTGCACCTGCAACAATTAATAAAGGTCCATCAAGATATAAAACAGCTTCTTTTTGAGCATTGTTTAAATTATTTAAATATTCAGAGTTTATCATTTTCAAATTATCATTATAAGTTATTTAATTTTTATGGAAAACATTAAAAAA
>CAJQSH010000058.1 GCA_905612505.1 uncultured Candidatus Pelagibacter sp.
ATTGATACCGAAACAAGCTCATTAGATGCACACCAGGCAGACCTAGTGGGAATTTCTTTAAGCACAAAAATTGGAAAAGCTTGTTATATCCCAATTGGTCATAAATCAAAAGGGTGTCTTAAAAAAGAAGCAGTTATAAAAAAATTAAAACCTCTTCTTGAGGACAAAAGTGTAAAAAAAATTGGACAAAATATTAAGTTTGATTTTATCGTTTTGTACAAGCAAGGGATAAGCATGACCTCAATGGAAGATACCATGTTAATGTCTTATGTGCTTGATGCTGGAAAAAATCGTCATAATATGGATACTTTATCTGAAATTCACCTTAGACATAAAACAATTTCTTTTAAAGAAATAGTTGGAACAGGAAAAAAAGAAATAAATTTTAGTGACGTTGAGCTAAATAAAGCCATGGAGTATGCTGCAGAAGATGCCGACATTACATACAGGCTATATAAGATTTTTAGTAAAAGTCTTAAATTAGAAAAATTAAAAAATATTTATGAAATTTTTGAAAAACCATTAATTAAAGTATTAGCATTTATGGAAATTGAGGGAATTAAAATCGATAATGAATTTTTAAAGATTTTATCTCAAAAATTTGAAAAAAAAATCAAAAAATTAGAAGATGAGATTTTTAAAATTTCAAAAAAAGAATTTAATATTGCTTCACCCAAACAATTAGGTGAAATAATTTATAACGAATTAAAAATTGCAGTATTAAAAAAAACTAGAAAAGGAAGTTTTGCAACAAACGCAAGTGTGCTTGAGGACTTATCATTTAAGGGACACAAGCTTCCTCAATTAATTTTAGATTGGCGTCAAGTATCTAAGCTTAAAAATACTTACTCAGATTCTTTACCAGAGCATATAAACCCAAATACTAAAAGAGTTCACACTTCCTTTTTATTGGCGGCTACTACCACTGGAAGGTTAGCTTCAAGCGATCCAAATTTACAAAATATTCCAATTAAATCAGATGATGGAAAAAATATAAGAAAAGCTTTTATAGCAGAAAAAGGCTTCACACTAATTTCAGCAGATTATAATCAAATCGAGATGAGAATTTTAGCAGATTTAGCAGATGTTAAAGAGTTAAAAAAAGCATTTAAAAACAATGAAGACATACACTCACTAACTGCAAGTCAGGTATTTAATGTTGATATTAAAAAAGTTGATCAAGATATGAGAAGAAAATCAAAGGCAATTAACTTTGGTATAATTTATGGAATTTCTCAGTACGGACTTGCAAAACAAATTAATGTTTCAAACCATGAGGCAAAAGAATTTTTAGATGCTTATTTTTATAAATTTCCTGAAATAAAAATTTATATGGATAACACCATTAAATTTTGTAGAAAAAGTGGTTATGTCAACAATATTTTTGGAAGGCGATCTCATTTTAATGGAATTAATGATAAAAATTTTAATGTTAGAAATTTCCAAGAAAGAGCCTCTATAAATGCGCCAATACAAGGTTCGGCATCAGAGATAATGAGATTGGCAATGATTAGACTGAATAAAAAGTTACGAGACATAAAAAATAATAAATCAAAAATCTTACTTCAAATACATGACGAGTTAATTTTTGAAGTTCCGGAAAGGGAGGTCCAAAATATTGCTAAAATTATAAAAGACGAAATGTCTAGCGTTACCAAAAGTGATTTACACTCATTTTCAATACCATTAACGGTTGATGTAAATATAGGAGATAATTGGGGTATTCTTCATTAACAAATGGTATTGCCCAAATTAGGACAATTTAGTACTTTTAAAGTAGCATATGCATATACAAACAATTGCACTTATAGATGATGATAGAAATATACTTACCAGCATAAGTATTGCTCTTGAAAAAGAAGGCTTTAAAGTTCAAACATATATAGATGGGGAAAGTGCATTAATTGGACTTACAAGAACACCACCAGATCTAGCGGTTATAGATATCAAAATGCCAAAAATGGATGGCGAAGAGCTTTTAAAAAAATTAAGAAAAAAAACGTCTTTACCTGTAATTTTTTTAACCTCTAAAGATGAAGAGATAGATGAATTATTAGGTTTAAAGTTAGGTGCAGACGACTTTGTAAAAAAATCTGGAGGATTTTCAATAAAAATTTTAATTGAGAGAATTAGAGTTCAGCTAAGAAAAAAAGATATTAATCAAAATCTTGAAGATACTAAAAATATAATCTCACATGGAAAACTTAAGCTTGATCCTTCTCAACTAGAATGTGAGTGGGATGGAAGGCAACTTCCAGACAAACTTACAACTACAGAATTTTTAATAGTTAAAGAATTAGCTAAAAGACCAGGAATAATAAAAGAAAGAGCACAATTAATGGATATTGCATATAGAGAAGACACAGACATTGAAGATAGAACCATTGATAGCCACGTAAAAAGAATAAGAAAGAAATTTAAGAAAATTGACTCAGATTTTTCAGCAATTGAGACTAGATATGGTAGTGGATATAGATGGAACGTTAGTTAATGTTCAATAATTTGTTAAAAAATTTTTCTATATTAAAAAAATTTTTATTTATAAATTTAATAATTTTTATTGTTATTGGGAGTTTAACGATTTTATATATAAGTAACGTTAAGCCAAATTTAATTCTTAAAAAAAGTGTTAATCATATTCAAATAATAGATAATACCATTGATCATATTTTAAGGTTAAATATAAAATTTGAAGAGGAAGATGTTAGAAGGTTTTTATTTTCAACGAGATTTTTATTTCAAAATTTAGACAGAGTAATCTTGTTTGATAATCAATTTAATTTAGTTGGTGATACTGACACACTAGATCTAGACCCAAGATCATTTTCTAAAAGATTAGATATAGTCCAGTTAGAAGTTTTAAATGAAAAAATCAGTAAAAAAATTACAGAAACAAAAGATTTAAATAATGAAAAAACTGTTTCACTGAGAGATGTTTTGTCTAATTATTCATGGTCTAAAAATTTTGGAAAACCATATACTTTTATTCAGGAAGGATACAATCAATTTTTATTAACAACGATAAAAAATGTAACATTAGATGGAAAAAACATTGGATATTTAGCAATCTCTGAAAATGCAAATGATATCAGATTTGCAATCGAAGAAAGAAAAAGCTTTATATTAAGAAGCGCATTTTTTTTTGCAATTGTTATTTTTATATTTTCCATTGTACTTAACAGATATTTTTTAAAACCTATAAAAAACTTAGTTACGTATACAAAAATTATTAAAGAAAAAAGTAGAAAAAAAACAAATATTGATCAACTTAAAAATAGAAATGATGAAATTGGTACTTTGTCTTCTTCACTAGATGACATGACACATGAACTTCAGAAAAGAATTTCTCATGCAGAAAATTTTTCTACAGATTTAGTTCATGAAATCAGAAATCCCTTAACCTCTTTAAAAAGTGCTTCAGAAATATTACATGAAACAGAAGATCCGACACAAAGGAGCAAACTGATTAATATCCTTAATCATGATGTTCAAAGAATAGAAAGATTAATTACAGATTATTCACAAATGTTAAAAGATGAAGTTGCCTTAAGTAAAGAAAAAATGAAAAAAATAGATTTAAAATTAATTGCCAAATCTGTAGTTGATGACTTTAATAATATTTATGAAGCAAAAAGAGGAATTGTAATAGAACTTATTGATATTAATAATTTAGGAGAATATTTAATCAATGGTATAGAAAATAGAATAGAGCAAATTATTGCGAATCTATTAGATAATTCAATTTCATTTAGTGACAATAATCAAAAAATTTTAGTTGAAATTTCTAAAAATAATGAAAAAAAAACCTTTTTAAGAGTTGTTGATCAAGGAAAGGGCTTTAAAGAAAAAAATACTGATAAAATTTTTAATAGATTTTATAGTAATAGACCCGATAAGTTTGGTGAACATTCTGGCCTAGGGTTAAATATTGTAAAAAATCTTTCAGATCTTCATGGTGCTACAATTAGTGCGTCAAATAACAATGAAAAAAAAGGAGCTAATGTTGAAATTATTTTTCCTAAAATTTAATGATAAGTTGATTAATTGATATATTGTTGTTAGAAACGCCGTCAATGGAAGATTTTAAAGTAAAAGATATATCTCAAGCTGATTTTGGTAGAAAAGAAATTTCTATAGCAGAAAGTGAAATGCCAGGGCTAATGGCATTGAGGGAAGAGTACGCTGGAAAAGCACCCTTAAAAGGAGCAAAAATTTTAGGATGTTTGCACATGACAATTCAAACTGCAGTTTTAATTGAAACTTTGATAGATCTTGGTGCTGAAGTTAGATGGTCATCTTGCAATATTTTTTCAACACAAGATCATGCTGCTGCTGCAATAGCTAAAGCAGGCATTCCAGTTTTTGCCTGGAAGGGAGAGACAGAAGAAGAATACTTGTGGTGTATAAAACAAACAATCGAAGGAAAAAAAGATTGGAAAGCAAACATGTTATTAGATGATGGTGGTGACTTAACTGCAATCATGCATAACGAATATAAAAATTTATTAAAAGATGTTAAAGGCGTTTCAGAAGAAACAACTACTGGAATTAAAGCATTAAACAAAATGGAAAAAAATAAGTCACTTATGATTCCTGCAATAAATGTTAATGATTCAGTCACAAAATCAAAATTTGATAATTTATATGGATGTAGAGAAAGCCTCGTTGATGGGATTAGAAGAGCAACTGACGTTATGATGTCTGGCAAGGTTGCGATAGTTGCTGGTTTTGGAGATGTTGGAAAAGGTAGTGCGGCCTCATTAAGACAAAGTGGTGCAAGAGTTATGGTTACAGAAGCAGACCCTATATGTGCTCTACAAGCGGCTATGGAAGGCTATGAAGTAGTTTTAATGGATGAAGCAATTAGTAAAGCTGATATTGTTGTAACGGCCACAGGTAATAAAGATATTGTTACAGCAGATCACATGAGAGACATGAAGGATAGAGCAATACTATGCAACATTGGACACTTTGATAATGAAATTCAAGTAGAAGCACTGAAAAATTATAAATGGACAGAAGTTAAGCCTCAAGTACATGAAATAGAATTAAATGATGGAAAAAGAATTATTCTTTTGGCAGAAGGTAGATTGGTTAATTTAGGTTGTGCAACAGGACACCCAAGCTTTGTAATGAGTGCATCGTTTACAAACCAAGTAATTGCTCAAATAGAGCTATGGAGCAATAATAAAAGTTATGAAAATAAAGTTTATGTATTACCAAAATACTTAGATGAAAAAGTTGCAACACTTCATTTAAAAAAGGTTGGTGCCAAACTAACAAAGCTATCCAAAGAACAAGCAGACTACATAAGCGTTGAAACAGAAGGTCCATTTAAACCCGATGCATATCGCTACTAAGAATGGCAAAATAGAAATCTCTTTAGAAGTTAAAACAGCAGAGTTAGCTAAAAATTTTTCACAAATATTAAAAAAAGGGGATGTAGTTTTTTTTCATGGGGAAGTAGGTGTCGGAAAAACTACATTTATTAGGTACTTAATTAACAATTTTCAAAAAAATAAAAATCTCAAGATAACAGAAGTTACAAGCCCAACATATAATTTAGTAAATGAATATGATGTAGGAAGTTTTATAATTCAACATTATGATTTATACAGATTGACAAATAGCGATGAAATAAAAAATATTGGATTACTAGAAAATCATAAAGAAATATTAACACTAATTGAATGGCCTAAAAAAATTGAAAAAAAAATTGAAAAAAAAATTGATTTGTTCTTTGAATATGGAGAAGATCTAACCAAAAGATTCTTATCTATTAAAGGTGTAAATAATAAGAAATTAAATGTTATCAGGTAAATTAAAATTAAAAAAAATCAAGGATGATGCTTCATTCAGATCTTTTTACAGAAAAAAAAAAGATAATAAAAAATCAATTATAGTTTATGCCACGAAAGAAAAAAAAAAAAATCTATTAATTTATGATGCTGTAAACAGCCTGTTAATAAAAAATAAAATTTTAGCTCCAAAATTATATAAAGAAAATTATAAAAAAAATTTTATAGAAATTGAAGATTTTGGTGATAATACAGTTTTTAAATTATTAAAAAAAAAAAGAAATAATAAGGTAAATTTATACAAAAAATCTATTATTCTACTAAATAAAATTCAAAAAATTAAACAAAATGAAACCAAAACTTTTCAAGGTAAAAATTATAAAATTCCCATTTATGATGACAACAAACTATTCAATGAAGCTAAACTGTTTTCTGATTGGTATGCCAAGAAATATATAGCTCAAAAAAAAATATCTAACTTTAATTTTAAAATAAATAAACAAATAAAATTTTTACTATCTAAACTTAGATCAAAAAATGATATCTTTGTTCATCGAGATTTTCATGTATCAAATTTAATGAAATACAATAAACAATTAGGGATCATTGATACACAGGATGCTTTAATAGGTAATAGAGCTTATGATTTAGCATCTTTAATTGACGATGTTAGGTTTAAATCAAATAAAAATTTTAAAGATAGTATTTATAATTATTACTTAAAATCGAACAAAAACAAAAATAATGAGGTTATTTTATTAAACGATTTTGAAATATTATCTGTCCTTAGAAATATGAAAATAATAGGAATTTTTACAAGATTAGCTGCAAGGGATAAGAAAAAGAAATATTTAAAATTAATACCATATGCTTGGAAATTGATAGAATTAAGAATCAAAAATAATAAAATATTTGATGGTCTTAAAAAATTATTAGATATTAATTTTTCTAAGGAAATAAGGAATTACAAATGAAAATTAATACTGCATTAATTTTGTGTGCTGGTTATGGAAAAAGATTAAACCCATTAACCTTAAGTAAACCAAAACCACTTTTGAAAATTAAAGAAGTTACAATCCTTGAAAACTGTATAAAATTAATCAAATCTTTAGGAATAAAAAAAGTCATAATAAATACATTTTATTTAAAAGAAAAAATTGAAAATTTTTTGAATACAAAAAAATTTAGTTTAGATATTCAAATAGTTAATGATGGAAAAAATATTTTGAATACAGGTGGAGGGATCTTAAATATGATGAACTCTTCAAGTGAGTCAGATTTTCTAACCTTAAACCCAGATACTATTTGGAACAACAATTACACAAAATTTATTAAAGATATGGAACAATTTTATTTTTCCAAGCAAATTAAAAATATATTGTTGCTTGTTAATAAAGATCTCAGTTTTGATAAAAAATTAAAAGGTGATTTTAACCTTGTAAAAAATAAAATAAAAAAAGATGCGCAAAATGATTTGATTTATACAGGGTGTCAAATAATTAATAAAAGTTTATTCCAATCTTACTCAGTTAATAATTTTCCAATATCAGAAATTTGGAATGAATTAGTTAATAAAAATCAGTTATATGGTTATGAGAGCAAAAAATATTTTTATCATTTGACAAATTTAAAAGTTTACGAAAAGTTATTAAAAAATAAGTAAATCTTTAGCTCTATCTTTATCTAAATATTTACAATCAATAATTTCTTGCTTTGAATCCAGATTAATTAACAGTGGATTACCGGTTGGTATTTCAAGTAAAGATATCTTTTTATTATCTAATTTAAATAAGAATTTACACAATGCTCTAATCGAATTTCCATGAGCAGAAATTACGATATTTTTATTTTCTAATAATTTATTTTTAATATCAGAATTATAATAATCCATTACTCTTTCATAAGTGTCTTTAAGCGATTCTGTATCTGGAATTTTTTCTACAGGAATTTTTTTATAAGTCTCAATATTTAATGGGTGATATGGATTATTTCTACTTAAAGGGTCAGGCTTTATATTCCAAGATCTTCTAAATTCATGAATTTTATCTTCACCAAGTTTTTCTTTCATTTCATCTTTATTTAAACCAGTTAAAGCCCCGTAATGTCTTTCATTTAATTGCCATGCCTTTATCGGTTCTTTTTTGTCTCTTAAAGTATCTTGAATAAGTTTTAGAGTATTAATTGCCCTTAGTTGAAAAGATGAAAAAAAATAATCAACATTTAAGTTTAATTTCTTTATGCATTCACCAGATTTGCATGCTTCCAGTTTTCCTTGACCAGTAAGATCCACATCGACCCAGCCGGTAAATCTTTTTTTTAGGTTCCATTCACTTTGGCCATGTCTAACTAAAATTAAATGAGGCATTTGATATATTTTGATAACTGATAAAACTGATAAAATAAATAAAATTATGATAAAAAAAATAAATAGTATTTTAATTGAAGGCTTTCACTGTGCTAATTTAATAATGATAATATTTTATTTGTACCCTGGAAGTATATTTGGTTATATTTTGTATAAAAACTCATCTATTCAACCTCAAATTACAAGAGATTTTTTAATTTCTTCTAATCATTTTTATGTATTTATTATTTTTTCTACAATTGGAATTTTAGCTTACAGCAATACTAAAAAAATTAATTTTTGTATTAATTATCTATTTTTATTATCAGTTATTCTAGAATTTTTTCATATATTTATTCCTAATAGGATTTTTGAGTTGAGGGATTTATTTGGAAATATTATTGGTGTTGTAGTAGTTGTTATTGTTTATAAAATTAAACAAAAATATGAATAAAATAATTAATAATTTTTTAGTTCTGCTAATCTTATTTGTTTCGGCCTGTTCTTCTGTGCCAAAAAATACATCTAATAGCTGCTCAATATTTAATGAAAGATATTTATGGTATAAACATGCAAAGAAAACTGAAGAAAAATGGGGAACACCAATTTATGTTCAATTGGCAATAATCAAAATGGAATCAGATTTTGACTGGTTGGCAAAACCACCAAGACAAAAATTATTTAAAGTTATACCATTTAAAAGACCATCAAGTTCATTTGGTTATTCTCAAGCCGTTAAAGGAACATGGGAACAGTATAAAAATGAAACTGGGAATAAATTAGCTACGAGAACAAGATTTAAAGACAGTGTGGATTTTATTGGATGGTATACAGATAAATCGAAATCTATTTTAAGAATATCTAAAAAAGATGCTTTCAGACAGTACATTGCTTATCATGAAGGATGGGGGGCTTACAAAAATTATAAAAAAAATCAAAAAGTAATTATTTTAGCAAAAAAAGTTAAAAACCAGTCAGATAAATATAAATCACAATTACGAAAGTGTCAGAAAAGATTAAATAAAAATAAATATATTATTTTTTAAGGAAGTTGTTTTTTTAATTCAATATCAACTGCATCTATTCTTTTCGTATTTTTTGCCAACACTAAATACATTGTTGGAGTCACATACAATGTAAAGAAGGTAGATATAATCATTCCACCCAAAATAGTTGAACCAATAGCCAATCTTGAGGCTTCACCAGCTCCAGGTCCAATATTGCCTATAACTAGAGGCATCATTGCTAGCATGGTGCTTATTGAAGTCATCATTATGGGTCTAAATCTTAATTGGCAAGCCTCTTTAACTGATGTTTCAATATTTTTCCCCGCAGTTCTTAGTTGGTTGGCATAATCAACTATTAAGATACTATTTTTGGTAGATATACCAATAAGTATAACAAGTGCTATTTGTGAGAAAATATTAATAGAACTATTTAAAAATAAGATAAAAACTAGTCCTCCAAATAAAGCAAGGGGAACAGTTAACATAATAATAAATGGGTGAATAAATGAATTAAAGGTCGCGGCCATTACTAAGTATGCCGTTAAGAAAGCTAATCCAAAAATAATAAATAATTCATTACTAGTTTCTTTAAGCTCCTCAGATTTTCCTTTCCAAGCGACTTGATTTTCAATATCAATTTTGGAAACTGTTTTTTCTAAATATAAAATAGCCTCTGTAAGAGTATAATTTTCGGATATATTTGCAGATATTGTTATTGCCCTTTGTCTGTTATATCTAGTCAGTTTTTTTGCCGAACCTTCTTCTTTAAATTCAACCAAATTAGCCAGTGAAATTAATTTATCTGTAGTTTCTGATCTTACAAATATTTTTGCTAAACCTTCTTTTGTTCTTCTATCTTCTAAATATTGTTGAAGAATGATGGGGTATTCTTTACCTAGTTTATTAAATTTAGTTACAGTTTTTCCCCCATAAAGAGTCTCTAAAGTTTTACCTATAGAATTAATTGAAATACCTAAGTCTTTAGCTTTATTTTTATTAATAATTAATTTTATTTCTGGTTTATTTCTTGAGTAATCAGACTCTATTCTTGATAGGTTTTTGTTTTTTCTTAGTTCCGATATAATTTCATTTTGAACTCTTTCTAGTTCCTCATAAGTATTGCCCAATATTACCATTTGAATTGGTTTGTTAAAATTAGATACTCTAATTGATTGAGGAGATATTGGAAAAGCCACAGTTTCTGGTACAGTTACTATTTTTCCAATTGCTTCTCTCATTATTGTAAGAGAGTTTTTTTTCCTATTAGTCCAATCATTTAATAGGGCAATAATTATAAAACTGTTAAATGAATTTTTATTACTACCAAATCCAGGAACCCTCATGATAAAGCTTTTATAAGGACTATCTTGTGCTTGAAGAAGAGGTACCAACCTTTTTTCGACATCTTGTGCTCTATTTTTGTATATTCAAATGAACTACCTTCATCAGTAAAACCAAGAACAAGGTATACTCCTCGATCTTCCATGGGTAGTAATTCTTTCTTTGCAATAGTGAACAAAACACTAGATGCAATAATAGTTAAAATAATAAATGAAATTATAATTTTCTTTTTATTTAACCAGTAGCCCAATGTTTCTTCATAGAGTTTTGATAATGACTGAAAAAATTTATCAAATTTAACTACGACTAAGTTCTGTTTTGGTTGTTTCATTAAAAACTTGCTTGCTAACATTGGAGAGAGTGTAAGAGCTACAAATGAAGATACTACAATTGAAACTGATAGTGCTATTGCCGTTTCTCTAAATAGTGTTCCGGCAATCCCATCTATGAATATTAATGGGAGAAAAACAGCTATAAGAATTAATGTAGTAGCTATAATTGCAAAACTAATTTGCTTTGAACCTTTATAGGCAGCTACTAAAGAGTTTTCTCCATTTTCAATTCTGGTATAAATTGCATCAGTCATAATCACCGAGTCGTCAGTAATAATGCCTATCGCTAAAATAAAACTTAATAAGACAAAAATATTTATTGATAAACCAAACAAGTAAAGACCCAAAAAAGATGCTATCAAACTTACAGGCAATGCAATAGCAGGAACAATTACTGCTTTTATATTTCCAAGAAATAAATAAATAATTATAACAACTAAAATGAAAGCACTAATTAAAGTTTTATAAACCTCTTTGATTGCAGAACCTACATATGTTGCTCTATTAAAAGCAACCTCAATGTTAACTCCCTCGGGTAAAGTTTTTCTAACTTCAATAATTTTCTTTTTAATGGCATTTGACAGTTCTACGGTTGAGGCACCACTCCTTGCATAAATACCGATTCCTACTGTCTTTAAATTTAGAGCTTCTTTTGTTTGTGTTTTAAATAGTGTTTTTTCTGTAACAGGTCCAAATTCCACAGAAGCCACATCAGAAAGTCTTACAATTCTACCTTTTTGTTTTTTTACTGGTAAGCCCCTTAATTTTTCAATGCTATTATATGATTTATCTAAATTTAAAGTTAAGTCTATATTGTTAGCTTCAAGAGTACCCGCTGGAAGACTTATATTTTCATTTCTTAGAGCTCTTTCAACTTCTTGAACTGTTAAATTATTTGCAGCTAATTTTATTGGGTCTATCCAAACTCTAACACTTAACTCTCTTAGACCTCCCACTCTAATTCTTCCAACATTTTTCACACTTGAAAACTGATCAACTAAATATCTTTCAGTATAATCTCCAAGTTCTAGGTCACTCCAATCAGAAGATGATACAGCTAACCACATAGTTGTTGTAAATCCAGCAGCTTGTTTTAATATTTGTGGAGCATCGGCTTCACTAGGTAAATTATCAACTACTCTTGCAACTCTTTCTCTTATATCATTAGCAGCTGCGTCCAAATCAATGTCAGTATTAAATTGAACATTTACTGAACTACTTCCATTCTCAGATGTTGAATCGATATTTTTAATTCCTTCAGCACCTCCAATAACATCTTCAATTACTTGAGTTACTTCTTGATCAATTATTGAAGCGGATGCAGATCTATAGTCTACTTTAATTTGTACGACTGGCGGCTGTAAACCATCAGGCATTTCTCTTACAGGAAGTTTAGAAAAAACAAATATCCCAAATACAATCAATATGAGAGACATTACCCATGCTACAACTGGTCTTCTTATACTTAGGTCAGTTATAAACATTATTTTTTAATAGGTTTTATTTTACTTTTAGTTCTAACTTTTTTTAACCCTTCGGCAACGACAGTTTCTCCCTCATTAAGGCCAGAGATGATTTCTATAAATCCACTATCCCTCATTCCAATTTGTATCTCAGTTTTATTTATAATATTGTCTTCAGAAACTTTGTAAACGTAAGTTTTATTCCCCACTATCATTATGCTGGTGTCTGGCACCCCAAGAGAGTTTCGTTCATTATAATTAATAATCACCTCTAGAAGAGAGCCAGGTATTAATTCAGAATTTTCATTGTTAATCATAACCCTTGTAAGTAAACTTCTTGTTTCAGCATTAATTCTACTTGAGACGGAATGTACTTTTCCATTGTAAATCTTATTTTTACTGCCAGAAAATCTTGCCGTAATAGGCAAATCTTTTTTTATAAATTGAGCAAAAGTTTCTGGAATTTTTAGATCAGAATAAATAATTGAATTATCATCTAAGGTTATAATAATTGAATTATCTGAACCAAGAATATCTCCTGTTATACCTCTATATCCGAGAGCACCGTCAAATGGCGCTGTAATATTTCTATCTTTAAGCGTAACTATCAAATCTCCTTTTTTTACATAATTTTTGAGAGTTAATTCAGATATTAAATTATCTCTTTTGATTCTAAAAGATTTGGTTCTTTTGGAAACCGCAGTACCAAAACTTTCAATATTATCAGAAAAACTTCTATAAACCACTTCTTTAACTATAATTTCTGGAGGAGGTCTTTTGCTAAATTTTTTTTTAAAATGATTTCCTAACATTGTTCTTCCAATAATTACTATTATGATTATTAAAAAGAAGGTGATGATTGTGGTTCTAATTTTTGTAGATCTTTTCATAAATTAATTTTTTCCGTACTCACTCCATGAGCCATCATAAATAGTTGGCATATATTTAGTGTCTATTAAGGAATAAGCAAGAGCCAAAACTGAAGCGGTAACACCTGAACCACAAGTAAACACGATGTTTTTATCTAACTCACATCCAGTTAACTTAAATTTTTCAAAAATTTTATCTTTATTAATGAATGTATGATCTTCATTTATAAGTTCTGAGAAAGGCAAACAAAAAGAATTTTTTATAGAACCGCTTCTTAAACCTTTTCTTGGCTCAGGAACTCTACCATCAAACCTTTCTCTACTTCTTGCGTCAATAATTTTAAAATTATTTACAGAAATATTTTCATTTATTTGTTTTTTATTTATTACTAATTCTTTTTTTTCAGTAGCTATATAATTGGATATACCAATTTTTTTTAAATTGGTAGTAACCGGTTTTTTTTTATTAATCCATTTTTTTAGACCACCATCCAGTAAATGAATTAGATTAGGGTTATGTCCAAAATAAATAAAATTATACCAACATCTACAGGAACTAATCACATCAGAGTTATCATAAACAACTATTTGATCATTATTTTGTATCCCCATGTTAGATACAATTTTTCCCCATGAATTACTATCAGTTAACATGTGTGGTAGATCTGTATTTTTTTTAGAATTCCTATCTAAATCAAAAAAAATTGCGTTTTTAATATGTTGTTTTTTATATTCCTCAAAACCATTTCTCTTTGTTTGGGGCATATGCCAAGAACAATCAATAATCTTTACTTTATCTAAATGTTTTTCTAACCAATCCGTATCCACTAAAGACATATTATTTTTTTTCTAAATATCTTTGATGATATTCTTCAGCGGGACAGTAATTTTTTACCAAAGAAACTTTTGTTACAATTTCCCCTGGTATTATTAAATTAGTTTCTTTTATAACATTTTCAGCAATTTTTTTTTGTTTATCACTTAAGTAAAATATTTCACTTCTGTATTGTGTTCCAAAATCAGGTCCTTGTGAATTTATGGTCGTGGGATTATGAATTTCAAAAAAGAATTTTAAAATTTTTTCATAAGAAATAAGCTTGGGATCAAAGTCTAATTTAACAACTTCTGCATGATTTGTGTTACCAGTGCATATTTCTTTATAAGTAGTTTTTTTATTGTCACCACCACAATAACCAACTTCAGTTTTAACAATTCCATCGAGTTTACTAAATTTAATCTCTGGTCCCCAAAAACATCCTAATCCTAAAATTGCTATTTCCATTGATTATAGTTTAATTTGATTTACAAATTATTGCTATGCTAACTAAAAATCAATTAGGCTTTTTGTATATGTTTTTATCTGTATGTACCTTTTCTGTTATGGATTTACTTGTAAAATCGTCAGGTGATTATCCAACAGGAGAAGTATTATTTTTTAGAGGGTTTTTTGGCCTTCTTCCAACTTATTTTTTAATTCCTAAAAATGAATTAAAGGCTTTTTATAAAACTACAAGACCTAAGGAACATTTGTTTAGATGTCTTACAGGGTTAATGGCTTTAATAGCAATAGTTGTGGCGTTAAGAGAGCTTCCCTTAGCTGTTGTTGTTAGCCTTTCATATGCTGCACCTTTATTTATTACAATACTATCGATTTTCTTATTAAGTGAGAAGGTAGGAGTATTTAGATGGTTGGCAGTTTTAATTGGATTCATTGGTGTCATTGTGATTTCAGAGCCAGGTTTTGAAAAGATGAATTACTTTTATCTTCTTCCACTAATATTTTGTATTGGTATGGCATTTGTAACTATTTCAATTAGAAAACTATCAACGACGGAACCTATTTGGCTTATCTCCATTTTTTTTACAATCACCATTTCAATTGCAGGTTTAGCTACAATTCCTATGGGCTGGGTAATGCCATCTTTTCAAGATTTTATTCTTTTAGTTTTAATCGGTGTTACAGGAGGTTCTGCAAATTTATTTTTAACGCAATCTTATAAACTTTCAGAAGTTTCTTTAGTTGCGCCATTAAAATATTTATCTTTAATATTTGCTATTATTTTTGGTTATTTAATTTGGAATGAAGTGCCAACATTAAAAACATTAATAGGAGCATCTCTAGTAGTTTTTGCCTCTCTTATAATTTTTAGAAGAGAAATTTATCATAAAGAAAAAATACCGTCTGCTACTAGACATGAATAAAACACCTAAATATTGGAATACAGCAAAAAGATATTTATCTAAAAAAGATGAAACAATGTCTTCTTTGATAAAAAAATATAGGTCACCCTCAGAGACAGTGCTCACTTCTAGAAAAGATGTATTTTATTCGTTATGCAAAAGTATTATTGGCCAGCAAATTAGTGTTGCTGCAGCGAATTCAGTTTTTTTAAGATTTAAAGAAAAATGTAAAAATAAAATAAATGCAAAAACAATTTTTAAACTATCTACCATTCAAATTAAAAGTTGTGGTTTAAGTAGGCAAAAAGTTAAAGGAATTAAAAGTTTAGCAAAACAAACGTTGGACAAATCATTTAATCCTAAATTAATTTCTAAAATGTCTGATGAAGAGGCTATTCTTTATTTGTCTCAATTAAGACAAATTGGAAAATGGTCTGCTGAAATGATTTTATTATTCACCTATAATCGTCCAAATATATGGCCCGTACAGGATATTGGTCTTTTAAGAGCGATTTCAAAAAATTATAAAAAAAATTATTTACCTCCAGAATCTTATGTTGGTTTATTGCAGAAAAAGTTTTCTCCTTATTGTTCGGTAGCAACATGGTATCTTTGGAGAAGTATAGATCCTGAACCTATTCAATATTAAATCCTTCTATTATTTGTAAATTTCTATATGTGGTATTTTTCGCTAGCGCCCAACCGTCTTGATATTTTTTTGAGTTATGACACTCAATAGCTTTTTTATAACTGGGAAATTCCCATACAACTGTTCTTAAAAATTCTTCACCTTCTAGAAATTTATATTTTCCCCCTCTAACCAAAGGTTTTCCTCCATAACTTTCAATGATAGGCGTTACCTTAGTTGAATAATCCTTAAGATTTTTTGCATTATCAATCTTTTTATATAAAGCTATCCAATATCCCTTCATTATTCCTCAATCCAGTCTTTAAGTTTATCTTTATTTTCCAAAATATATGACGGTAGTGAATTAATATTAATTTTGCTTAATTTATTTGATCCATCAAACTTATTCTCTCTTTGATCTGCTTTTAGATTGTAAATAGCTTTTTTATTATTAATCATCTCCTCTATTCCATTTTCTCCCAGTGGATTTAAATCATAATCCACATGATGAAGATAGGATTGAAGTTTTTTTTCAATGCCTTTAGGGCTTTTTAAATATGAAAAATGCCAACCACCATTTTCTATAAATAAAATATTACGATATTTTTTTTTAGAAAAATAAGTATCCAGTCTCCACCAGTGGTATTTTTTATCTTTTATGTCTCTTATCCATTGAGGCGATTCTAAATTCTTCATTTTACAAGCCTTGCTTCCAATCCAAGTGTAATTCTCTAACTTTAAATTAAATTTGTAATACATCATGTCTTGCTTAAAAAAAATAAAAGTGTCATTAGTATTTTTTAAGTCTATCTTTTTTAAATTAGGTATTTCATCGAGATCAGAAATGATAACCCAATCTTCTTTATTTGCATCTGACAGTCCTTTGGTTATCTGGTTCCTTTGAAGATTTTCTCTTTTCCAAGCGTTAAAAATTGATTTTGAATACACTTCATTTTCGTCATCACTTTTTTTTATTTCTTCTATTCCTGATGGAATATCATTTGTTAAAATGTATTTAATTTTATGTTTAAATTTTTTGAATTTATCTATGTTAAATAGAGGAGTTCTCTTTTCTCCTTTATGATTATACTCAGACTCGATTATTATAAATTTATCAACAAATTTATCTAAAAAATTAAGCCTAACATCTAAGACTACATCTTCATCAAAATACATAAAGCAATCAAAAATTTTCATAGTTTTTTATTCTTTTTTATTTTTATTTATATGATAAGAAATTTTATGGCAGATAAATTAATTATCACTTTTAATGAATATACTCAAATTGTTGAAAAATTAGCAATAGAAATTCATAATAATTATAAACCTACAGTATTAGTTGGGATTATGAGAGGTGCGGCCCCTATACTAGATATTCTTTCTAGAATCTTAAAGTTACCAATTGCTTATATTGTCATTCAAAGTTATTCAGGTGAAAGAATGGAAGATAAGCAGGGACAACTAATGTTTGCAAGAGAGATCAGTTCTTTAGCTGAAAATAAAGATTTTAATAAAGTTCTTTTAGTTGATGATTTATCTGACACAGGATTAACATTAAACAAAAGCATTGAATGGTTAAAAAAATATGAACCAACAAAAAATTTTATAAAAGAAGTTAAAACAGCATGCTTATGGAAGAAAAAATCATCCACTTTTGAACCAGATTTTTGTCCAATAAAACTAAATTCAGATCCATGGATTGTTCAGCCAACCGAACATTATGAAGAACTATCTATAGAAGAAATAATTAAGAGAAATAAATAGGGCTAGAGTTTAATCCAGCCCTATTTTCTAATATTTAAGAATAAATATATAAATTTAGTGCACTAAGAATTGCAACTATCCAGATAGCAGCTGATACTCCCTCTACTTTTCCAGTAAATATTTTTATTAAAGCATAAGTTACAAATGCAATAGCGATACCATTACTGATACTATAAGTTAAAGGCATAGCTATCATTGCTAACACAGCTGGGCCAGCTTCAGCTATATCATCCCAATCAATATCTGTAATACCTTTTACAAACAAAACAGCTACAAAAATTAATGCAGCTCCATCAACTTGCTTAGGAATACTTGTGAACAAGTCAGCAAAAAATAAACAAAATAAGAATGCTATTCCAACTACGAGCGAAGTCATTCCAGTTCTTCCACCTTCTTTAACTCCTGCCGCAGACTCTACGTATGAAGTTACAGTTGTAGTACCAACTAAAGCACCAACGACTGTTCCTACACTATCTGCCAACATTGCTTTTTCTATATCTTTAACTTTTCCATTCTTATCAACTTTCCCTGCTACGTTAGCAACCGATGTAAGTGTTCCAGCTGTATCAAAAAAATCTACAAAGAATAAAGTAAAGATTACACTTGCCATACCAGCGGTAAATGCATTTGAAAGATCAAAAGTAAAAAGATGTGTCATAGCAGGAATATCAAAAGAAGCTATTCCTTTAAAAGCAGAAAAATTAGCTGCTTGCATATCTGCTGGAAGAACTAACCATGATATTATCGTCCAAGCAATCATCGAAATAATAATACTTCCTTTAATTTTCATTTGTTCTAACACAAACATTGTAATTAAAGCAGCGACACCAATTAAAACTAAAGGATTTTTAAGAGACCCCAATTTGATTAAGGTAGGATCTTGATATGCCCAAGGAACTCCCTCTATAAAGGTGCTCACAGTTAGACCCATAATTTCAAACCCTATAATTGCTAAAAATAATCCAATACCTGCTCCAATACCCAGCTTTAAACTTCTAGGAATTGAATTTATGATCCAAGCTCTTATTGGTGTTATAGATATGATTAAAAAAAGTATTCCTGCAATAAGAACAGCACCTAAAGCTTCATTCGGTGAATATCCCATTGATCCACAGACTACAAAAGCAACAAACGCATTTAATCCCATTCCTGGTGCCAATCCTATAGGCCAAGTTTTTCCGTAGAATGCCATAACAAAACAGGCTACTGCAGCTGCAATAATTGTTGCCACAAATACCGCCCCTCTATCAAATCCACCTGCCTCTAAAATTCCTGGGTTTAATGCCAATATATATGCCATCGTAAGAAAAGTTGTTACACCAGCAACTACTTCTGTTTTAAAATTGGTCTTGTGTTTTTTATAGTTAAAAAATTTTTCTAACATTGATCCTCCTAAGATTAAGTTTGACTAATATTAGATTATTAGGGAAAATACTCTCAAAAACGTAGGTTTATTAACATAATTCAACTGACAAGTTTATATTTAAGTCATATTTTGAGTGTTACCTTCTAACTATGAAAAAATTAAAACTTATTGTTTTTATTTTGTTTATTTTAACTTTAGTGGCTGGTTGTCAAACAATTAAGCAAAAGACTGATGTAATTGTAAAAAAAGAGAATGCTAAATTAAGTCAATACATTGGAAAAAATTTAAATAACTTGCAAATGAATTTAGGTAAACCAGATGAGGATTTTAAAAATGAAAAAGGTAATTTGGAACTTGTTTATAATACAAAAAAATATGGCATTACTTGCGAAAGAAGATTTGAGATTAATTCTAATTCTATTGTGATTGGTTTTGTATCAAACGGTTGTTTTTAATACCAGTTAAATTTTTTCTGAAATTTTTAATGCAAAAGCATAGTCTAAGGCTATTTCCTCTATAGCACCGTCTCTACCAGATTTTCCACCGTGTCCTGCATTCATTTCTGTTTTTAAAAGTAATAAATTATTGTCAGTTTTATATTCTCTTAGTTTTGCTGTAAATTTTGCAGGTTCGTCAAATAAAACTCTATTATCACTTAGGCTTGTTGTTATAAGCATGTGAGGATAATCCATTTTTTTTATATTGTTATACGGTGCATAAGAATAAATATAATCAAAGTGATTTTTCTTATCTTTTGCATTTCCAAATTCATCAAATTCGCCAACAGTTAAAGGTAAAGAATGATCTAGGTTAGTTGTTAAAGAGTCTACAAATGGAACAGCCATTATTATACCCAAAAATAATTCCGGTGCTTGATTAACTACTGCACCCATAAGAAGACCTCCAGCAGAACCGCCCATTCCTATTATTTTATTTTTAGCGGTATATTTATTTTCAATCAAATATTTTGCAGAAGCTATATAATCTTCAAAAGTATTTTTTTTATTAAGAAGTTTTCCTTCTTTCCACCACTTCATTCCTCTTTCCATTCCACCTCTAATATGAGTGGTAACCCAAATAATATCTCTATTAATTAAACTTAATCTTGTAGAAGAAAAACTTGGACTCATTGAGCTGCCGTAAGAACCGTAGCCATAAAGTAATAAATTCGCAGACCCATCTAGTTTAGTTTTTTTATGTCTTGTGATTGTTAAAGGAACTAACCTTCCATCATGTGACTTACAATCAATCCTTTCAACAATATAATTTTCAGGATCATGACCAGAAGGAATTTCCTGCTCTTTTACTAATTTTTTTTTTTTTGAACTCAAGTTATAAGAATAAACTCTCGACTGAGTTTTGGGAGAAGAATACCCCAAATAAACTTCATCAGTATTTTTGTCTCGTTGGGTTAGAGATATTCCTGGAACATAAACTTTTTCATCTGAAAAGACTAGTTCTTCTTCTAAATTTGTATTAATATTTTTCACAAACAATTTATCTAAAGCATTGGAAGTTTCTGATCTTATTATCCAGTTTTTTAAAAATGTACATCCACCAATTAGAACTTCTTCTTTAGCGGGTATAAAAACTTTCCAATTAGGGTTTTCTAAACTTTCAGATATGTCTATTTTAAAATTTTCGGCATTATCATTTGTATGATTGTAAAATTTTTTATCCCATGAATTTATTGAATATAAGATTCCTCCTTTTCTTTTTTGAATTAGCTTAGGACTCGGTAAATCTTCATGAGCGTCAAAATAGTGTTGCTCAGATGTATTATGATCAGATGTCGTTATAAAAAAATATTTTTCATCAGAGCTTAAACCAATACCTACGGTAAATGCTTCGCTTTTTTCTTCAAATATTAGTTCATCATTTTTAGTAGACGTTCCCAGTTTATGTCTGAATATTTTTCTTGGTCTATGATTTTCATCCAATTTGGAATAAAAAATATATTGATCATCTAGGCTAAAAGTTATTCCTCCAGAAGTATCTTCTATTTTTTCGGTAATTAATTTATTTGTATTAATATCTCTTATGTGAATTGTGTAATATTCTGAACCTTTAAGATCCAGAGAATAGCCTAAATATTTATCGTTAAA
>CAJQSH010000059.1 GCA_905612505.1 uncultured Candidatus Pelagibacter sp.
TCAAAAATTAAATTATTTTTGTTTTTCGTTAATGTATCCGATGAACAATTGATAAAAAATAAGAATAACGATAAATAAAATAACTTTTTATAGTACATTTGAAAACTTTTCTTTTAAAGTACATACCGCTAGTGCAAATCTTAAAGATCTATTCCATTCTAGTATTTTTTCATAATTTTCAAAAACTATATATGCTGGCTTAAGACCTTTAGAGTCAGGAATAATATCTTTATCTGGCGTTATAATAGCACCAATTAAATCAGCACTTATGTTATATTTATCCACATTCACAATATATTTTTTTAAATTTTTAAACTTATTTTTATTGTGAATTTTTTTTGCTGTTGTATTTAATATATTTTTTGGTGTAGAATTAATTAACTCAATTTTTATATAACATGGTTCATTTTTAATCCATCCTATTTGATTAATATAATTGGCTGCTGAAGCAAATGAATCTATTGTTTTTTTTAATTCTATTATATTATTATTATCATGATCAATAGCATATCTTTCAATAGTGGTTGGCATAAACTGAAAATTTCCATAAGCACCAGCCCAAGAACCATATAAAATTTTATGATCAATAATTCCTTTATCTACCAATTTAAGAATTGTAATTAATTCGTTAGTAAAAAAATTACTTCTTCTTTTGTCATAACTGAGTGTTGATAACGATGAAAGAATATCCATCTTTCCAACATATGAACCAAAATTTGTTTCTATTCCCATTAAAGCAAGTAGCAGTTCTTTTTCTACAGAGAATTTTTTATCAACTGAAATAATAAAATCTCTATTTTTCTTATATAGGGCCAAACCTTTTTGAACTTTTTTATTTGACGTTCGCTTTGAAATATATGTTTTTGTATCCTCATAAAACTCAGGTTGAAAACGATCATATTTAATAACATTTGGTAAAAAAACAACATTTGACATTGCTTTATCAAAAGTTTTTTCTGAAATATTTTTTTCTAATGCATAGACCTTAAAGTTTTTTAACCAATCATTAAAAGAAGGTTCATTTGCTGTCAGTTTTGACGTTGATAATATTAATATAAATAAGAATAAAATTTTAATTATTTTCATATAGATCTTTTAAATAAATAAATACAGCAATCCAGATTATAATGAAGCTTACTAACTTTGTAATTGAAAAAGGCTCATTATAATAAAAAAAACCAAGAATAAATTGGAATGTTGGCGTTATATAGAAAATCATTCCTGTGGCCCCTAACCCACAAAGTTCTACTCCACGAACGTAAAGAAACAATGGTATTACAGTCATTGGCCCAGCCAACAACAATAAAAGCATTAATGGTGGATTTGAAAAACTAAAGTCATTCATATTATTTTGAATAATAAAATAAAATATTACAACAACAAATGGTAAAATAAATAAACTTTCAATTAAAAGACCAACATCAGTATCAACATTTATTTTTTTTCTTAATAAATTATAAAAACCCCAACTTAAAGCAACAAATAATCCAACCCAAGGTATTGATTTAAAATTAAATATAATTAAAAAAAAAATTGAAATTATAACCAATATAATTGATACTATTCTTTTAGAATTAAGTTTTTCATTAAAGAAAATATAACCTAATAAAACGCTCAATATTGGCATTATAAAATAACCAAAACTTGCATCAATAATTTGATCTGTAGAAACGGCATAAATCCAAACAGTCCAATTAATAAAAATTAATATTCCAGAAAAAAATAATGTTATTAATTTTCTTCTATCAGATATAATTTTAAAAAAAATATTCCATTTTGAAAAATAAAAAGTTGATAAAATAAGAGAAGAAGCAGTCCAGATACATCTATGGACCACTACTTCGATGTGTCCAGCAAAAGATATATATTTGAAATAAATAACGCCTATTACACCCCACCAGAAAGAACCTAGTGCCGTTAATCCTATACCTTTGTTAAATTCTTTATTTTTCATTTTAATAGTAATTTAGCTTATAATTCATTAATTGAATAATTTGAGTATTTTATTGTTGAATTAAAGATTTATGATTATAAAACCTTGCTAACGGAGAGATGGCAGAGCGGTTGAATGCACCGGTCTTGAAAACCGGCAAAGGGGCAACTCTTTCCTGAGTTCGAATCTCAGTCTCTCCGCCACTAATCATTTTTAAATATAAAATTTTTAAATAATTCAGTAACTTTATTTTTCTTTATTGTAATAACCATTTTATAACCTTGATTAAATTTAAATAGATTTGCATCATCAATATTTAATAAATCTGATAAAAAAATTAACTCATTTTTATCAAGTGTATTAATATATTTATTAGTAAAAGAACTTAAAAGAGTATCCATTTCTTTTGTCCCTCTATATGTTGATCTATAAATAATTTTTTTTTTAAAATCCTCTGTATTAATACTCATAAATTTTTAATATATTACATTTATCAGAAAAAATATGAATAATTACAATTATCTACTATCAGATCTTACAATGTTGAAGGGTGTTGGAAAAAAAACTATGGAAATTTTGAAGAAAAAAAAAGTTAGCAACATATTTGACTTACTTTGGCGATTACCTAAATCGTATACAGATAGAAGTTTATCAAATAAAATAAATGAATTACATATAGGTAAGATTCACACTATAAAAGTTGTTCCAACAAAATATTTATTTCCAAGAGTTAGAAATTTACCTAATAGAGTTAATTGTGAGGATGAAACTGGTAAAATTGACTGTATTTTTTTTAATAGTTATGAAGGTTATGTAAGAAAAATACTGCCATTAA
>CAJQSH010000060.1 GCA_905612505.1 uncultured Candidatus Pelagibacter sp.
AGTTTTTGCTAATTATTGGATACACAATGCCTTTATTACAATGTCTAATGAAAAAATGGCTAAATCACAAGGAAACACATTAAAGATAAAAAATTTTAAAGAAAATATTGATGGTCAAGTTTTAAAACTAGCTCTTATGAGTGCTCATTACAAACAACCTTTGGATTGGAATGAAAAACTTTTGAATGAATGTCAAAATACTATTGAGAAATGGTATGAAGTTTATTTAAAAGTGAAAAAAAAAATAGTTGTCTCTGATGATGTTTTGTTACCATTATATGATGATTTAAATACTCCAGGCTATATAGCGAATTTACACCAACTTTATGACAAAGCTATAAAAGGTAATGATGAAAATAAAAGCACATTTGTTTCAGCTTGTAACTTTATTGGTATTTTAAATAAAACTAAAGAAGAGTGGTTAAGTTTTAAAAAGAAAAAATCTGCAATTAGTGAAGAAGATATTATTAAAAAAATAAATTTACGAAATAAAGCAAGAGAAGACAAAAATTATAAGGAAGCTGATATAATTAGAGATGAACTTCTACATAAAGGTGTTTTAATAAAAGATAAAGATGGTAAAACAGTTTGGAAACTAAAATGAATAAAGAAAGACTTTATATATTTGATACAACTCTTAGAGATGGTGCTCAAACTCAGGGTGTTGATTTTTCAGTAAATGATAAAGAAAAAATTGCATATGCATTGGATAATTTGGGCGTAGACTATATTGAGGGTGGTTGGCCTGGAGCTAACCCTACTGATACTGAATTCTTTCAAAAAAAATACAGGTTTATAAACGCTAAACTAACTTCATTTGGTATGACTAAAAAAACTGGTCGTAGTGCTAATAATGATCCTGGTTTATCTGCACTTTTAAACTCAAACACTCCCGCAGTTTGCTTGGTAGGTAAAACATGGGATTTTCATGTTGATATTGCTTTAGGAATTTCTAATGAAGAAAATTTAGAAAATATTAGAGAAAGTGCAAAACATTTTGTTAAAGAAAATAAAGAATTCATGTTTGATGCGGAACATTTTTTTGATGGATATAAAGCTAATCCAAAATATGCTTTATCTTGTCTTAAGGCAGCTTTTGATCAAGGTACAAGATGGGTAGTTTTATGTGACACAAATGGTGGAACGTTGCCCCATGAAATTACCAAGATAGTTACTGAAGTTTCTAAAATTATCCCTGGAATGAATTTGGGAATTCATGCTCACAATGATACAGGAAATGCAGTTGCAAACACATTGGCAGCAGTCTTTGCTGGAGTAAGACAAATCCAGGGAACAATCAATGGTTTGGGTGAAAGATGTGGCAATGCTAATTTAATGTCATTAATTCCAACAATTTTTTTAAAGAGAGATTTTTTTTCAAAATTTTATTTACAAATTGAACCAAAGAATATTAAAAATTTAACACAATGCTCAAGACTTTTAGATGAAATTTTGAATAGAAAGCCTAACAAACATTTGCCATATGTTGGTGCTGCTGCATTTTCACATAAAGGAGGATTGCATGTTTCTGCTGTTCAAAAAGATCCTAAAACATACGAACATATAGACCCAGAGGAAGTTGGTAACTCAAGAAATATTGTTGTTTCTGATCAATCAGGTAAATCAAATATCATCTCAAGGTTAAAAACAATTGGTATTGAAATAAAAGAGAATGATCCAAAGATTAAAAAACTTCTGGATGAAGTAAAAGATAGAGAGTTTATAGGTTACAGCTATGATGGAGCTGATGCTTCTTTTGAATTATTAGCAAGAAGAATTATAGGTGAAATACCAAGGTATATAATAATTAAAGAATATGATGTTTCTGTCAAAAAAAACTCAACAGGAAAAATTATTTCATCCGCAAAAGCACACTTAGAAGTTGATGGTGAAAAAATTGTTTGTAAAGGTGAAGGGAATGGACCTGTAAATGCTTTGGATAATGCAATTAGACAGAATGTAGATAGATTAAATAAATATTCAAAATATTTAAAAGATTTTAAGTTAGTTGATTACAAAGTTAGAATTTTAAACACTGGTACTGAAGCTGTAACTAGAGTTTCAATAGAAAGCACAGACTCAAAAGGAAAAAATTGGTTTACTATCGGTGTTTCTGAAAATATAATTGACGCATCATTTAAAGCGTTAGTGGATAGTTTAGATTATAAATTATTTAAAGATAATGCTCCAGCCAGTCTTTAATGTTATTTAATAATATTTCATTCATTTTACACCAACCTCAATTATCAGAAAATATAGGTGCATGTGCAAGAGCAATTAAAAACTTTAATTTTAAGAAATTAATAATTGTTAAACCAAAACCAATTTTTCCAAATGATAAAATCTTAGCAACCTCTGTTGGTGCTAAAGATGTTATTATTAATAGCAAAGTTTATGAAACATTGCAATCGGCTGTTAAAAAAGTTGATTATGTTATTGCAACCACCTCAAGGTTTAGAAATAAGAACATTAAATACTTAAAACTAGATGATTTAAATAAAATTGATTTTAGTAAAAAAGTTGCTTTTTTATTTGGTTCTGAAGCATCGGGACTATCAAATAATGAAGTAAGTTATGCAAATTATATTTTACAAATTCCAACAAATGCTGATTTTAAATCTTTAAATTTATCCCATAGTGTAATTATTATTGCACATACAGTAGCAAGTATAATTAAATTAAAAAATTCAAAATATTCAAAGTCTAAAAAAGTATCTTTAGCTAGTAAAAAAGATGTTCAGTCTATGAGTAATCTTTGTATTAACAAACTAGAAGAAAGGAATTTTTTTGTACCTTTGGAGAAGAGACCCATAATGCTGGAAAATTTAAGAAGTATTTTTTACAAAATGGAATTATCTGAAAAAGAAATTCGTATTTTATCAAGTGTATTTGCCAGTTTGGCTAAAAAAGGTTGATTGACAAAATTATGAGTAGGTTTATAAACCCTCCTATCAAATGACAAAAAGACTTAATTCTAAACACAAAGTAGATAGAAGATTAAAAGTAAATCTTTGGGGAAGACCCAAGAGTCCATTTAATACCAGAGCATATGGACCAGGACAACATGGTCAATCTAGACAAGGGAAACCTTCAGATTACGGTATTCAATTGCAAGCTAAACAGAAATTAAAAGGTTATTATGGAAATATTAACGAAAGACAATTTAGAAATATTTACAAAAAAGCAGTAATGCTCAAAGGTGATACTGGTGAAAATTTAATTGGATTACTTGAGAGAAGACTTGATGCTGTAGTTTATAGAGCAAAATTTTCTACAACTATATTTTCTGCTAGACAATTAATTAATCATGGTCATGTAAAAGTTAATGGAAAAAAAGTTAATATTGCCAGCTATGTTGTTAAAGAAGAAGATACAATTGAAATTAGAGATAAATCTAAACAGCTTGCATTTATTGATATTGCTTTAGCAAATAAAGAGAGAGAAACCCCTGAGTATATACAATTAGACGAAAAAAATAAAAAAGTTAAATTTGTTAGAACACCAAAATTTGAAGAAGTACCCTATCCTGTTGTTATGGAGCCTAATCTTGTAATTGAATATTACTCTAGATAATAAATAATTATTTTTTAAAATTTACCCCTTTATTTTCAAGAATTTTTTTAAGCTCACCATTTTCATACATTTCTTTAACAATATCACATCCACCAACAAATTCATTTTTTATATAAAGTTGTGGTATAGTTGGCCAATCGCTAAATTCTTTTATTCCTTCTCTTAAAGACTGATTTTCAAGAACATTAATTCCCTTATAATTTACTTCAAGAATTTTTAACATATTTGAGATAGCCATTGAAAATCCACATTGAGGTGCATCAGGCGTGCCTTTCATAAATAAACAAACTTCACTATTGCTAATTTCATTATTAATTAAATCTTTTACTTGTTGATCCATATTTACTCCTTCGTTTTAATTGCTAAGGCATGTAGCTCATTACCCATTTTACCTTTAAGAGAGCTGTACACCATTTTATGTTGTTCAATTTTACTTTTTCCTAAAAACTCTTTTGATTTCACTGTAGCTGAATAATGATTGCCATCACCTGCTAAATCTTGAATTTCAACAGTAGCATCAGGTAAGGCTTCTTTAATAAGCTTTTCAATTTCTTTTAAATCCATTGCCATTATTTATTCATATAGTTAGTTAACCAATTAGTATGGGATTTGATTAATTCGTCAATCGTTACTTTTGACTTATCATCAATAATCAGTTCATTTTTATTTACAATACCAAGTTCATCATAATGTACTGAATTTTTTTCAAGAATTTCTGTTACATTTTTAAAATCAATTTTTTCAATTTCAATTATATATCTTCCTTGATCTTCACCAAAAAAATACTCAAATATATTTATCAGGTATTTGGGTTTTTTAATAGATGCACCTTTTTTTCCTTTAATACACATTTTGGCTAATGAAGTAATAATTCCACCTAAAGAAACATCATGTGCACTCTTTACATAATTTTTTTCAATAAGCTTTAATATTGTTTCACCATTATTTTTTTCATTAAATAAATTAATTTCAGGGGGTGGTCCATTTTTTTGATTTAAAATATCTCTTGCAAATATGCTTTGATCTAAATGTCCTTCAGTTTTTCCAACAACAATAATTATGTTGTTAGTTTTTTTTAGACCCATTGTTATAACATTTTTATAGTTTTTTATTAAACCAACTCCACCGATTGTTGGTGTAGGTTTAATACCAACATCTTTTGTTTGGTTGTAAAAAGAGACATTACCAGAGACAACTGGAAAATCTAAATATTTACTAGCTTCACCTAAGCCATGGACACACTCAACAAACTCTCCCATATTCTCTTCGTTTTCAGGGCTTCCAAAATTTAAACAATTAGTTATAGCTATAGGTTGTGCACCAACAGAAATTAAATTTCTCCAACTTTCACAAACTATTTGTTTTCCGCCACTCAAGGGATGAGCCCAACAATATACAGCCGAAGAGTCGACAGATGCTGCAACTGCCTTGTTGCTTCCATGAATTCTTACAACACCGGAGTCACCACCAGGTTTTTGAATGGTGTCTCCCATAACAGTGTGATCATACTGCTCCCAAATCCATTCTTTACTACATATGTTTGGATTAGATAAAATTTTATTTAAAACATTAACAATTTTTAAGTTTTTAAAATCTTCTTTTTTAATCTTTATTTTTTTGGGTAGTTTACTTTTTTTCCACTTGCGATCATACATTGGTGAGTTTTGAACCAACGTATCTATAGGTATGTCTGCAACTTTACTATTATCAAAATAAAGTTCAATTTTTTTACTATCAGTAGTTTTACCAATAACAGCAAAATCTAAATTCCATTTGTCAAAAATTTTTTTTGCTAAATCTTCTTTTCCATTTTCAAGCACAATCAGCATTCTTTCTTGACTTTCAGAAAGCATAATTTCATAAGGTGTCATTTTTGCTTCTCTGCAAGGAACTTTGTTCAAGTTAAATTCTATTCCTAATTTTCCCTTGGAAGCCATCTCAATACTTGAAGATGTAAGTCCTGCAGCACCCATATCTTGGATTGCAATTATAGAGTCACCTTCCATTAACTCTAAGCACGCTTCTAATAAAAGTTTTTCTGTGAAAGGATCACCTACTTGTACCGTAGGTTTTTTTTCTTCAATTTTTTCATCAAATACTGCTGAAGCCATACTTGCGCCATGAATTCCATCTCTGCCTGTTTTGGATCCAACATAAATAACAGGTTTACCCAAACCTGCTGCTTTAGAATAAAAAATCTTATTTTTTTTGACCAATCCTAAAGTCATTGCATTTACTAAAATATTCCCGTTATAAGACTCGTCAAAACTTGTTTGTCCTGCAATTGTTGGTATACCCATACAGTTTCCATATCCACCAATTCCGCATACAACACCTCTAAGTAAATTTTTAGTTTTTTTATGTTGTGGTGAACCAAAGTGAATTGAATTAAGATTTGCAATAGGTCTTGCACCCATTGTAAAAACATCTCTCATAATACCACCGACACCAGTTGCTGCACCTTGATAAGGTTCAATAAATGAAGGGTGATTATGACTTTCTATTTTAAAAACAATTGCATCATCATCCCCAATATCAATAACACCAGCATTTTCTCCTGGTCCTTGAATAACATTTTTTCCTTTTGTAGGTAAATTTTTAAGATGAAGTTTTGATGATTTATATGAACAATGTTCATTCCACATAGCTGAAAAAATTCCAAGTTCAGTTATATTTGGAATTCTTTCTAGTAAATCACATATTTTTTTATACTCATCTTTTTTCAAACCATGATCTATGGCAACTTGTTCATTAACAGTCATTATTTTAAGTTATTAATTAAGTTTTTAAAAAAAATAGAACCATCCTCTCCAGAGAGAGCGGGATCAATCATTCGTTCAGGATGAGGCATCATACCTAGTACATTTTTTTCTTTATTAAATACGCTGGCGATATTTTTAATTGAGCCATTTGGATTATTATCCTCACTCACCTTTCCATCTTTATCAGAATAATACAAAGCTATTTGATTATTATCATTTATTTCTTTAATTTGTTCATTTGAACAAAAGTAATTTCCTTCATTGTGTGCAATGTGTAGTTCGAGTGTATCTTTTTTAATATTTTTAAAATATGAATTATCTTTATTATTAATTTTTACAAAAACATTTTTACAAATAAATTCTAGATATTTATTTCTAAGTAAAACTCCTGGAAGTAATCCAGTTTCTACTAAAATCTGAAATCCATTGCAGATACCCATAACTTTACCACCTGATTTTGCAAAATTAATTACAGATTTCATTATTTTTGACTTGGATGCCATACTTCCACATCTAAGATAATCACCATAAGAAAACCCTCCAGGCAAAACTACCAAATCACTTTTTGGAAGCTCAATATCATTATGCCAAACCATCTTGTTTTTAAAGCCAAATTTTTTTAAAGCTACATCCATGTCCCTATCACAATTAGATCCTGGAAAAGTTATTACTGATGAGTTCATTATTTATTATTGAGTACCAATAATCTTAAAATCTTCAATTACTAGATTTGCTAAAAGTTTTTTACACATTTCTTCAACTTTTGCTTCAGCCTTTTTTTTATCATCTTCTTTTGCATCTATTTGGAAATATTTTCCCTGTCTAACTTCATTTATGCCTTCAAATCCCATACCATCTAAAGTTTGGTGAATAATTTTACCCTGTGGGTCTAGGACATCTTTTTTAAGTGTTATAATTACTGATATTTTCATATTACTTTCTTTTTTTTAACGGTCTTAATTTTGTAACATTAACAGCACTAACATTAGATTGTTCGTGAAGTATGCCTAATCTTTTTGCAACCTCAGTATATGCTGGAATTAAGTCTCCTAGATCTTTTCTAAATCTATCTTTATCTAATTTTTTATCTGTTATAGTATCCCATAATCGACATGTATCTGGACTAATTTCATCTGCTAAGATTACTTCTGTTTTTCCATCTGTTTTAAGTCTTCCAAATTCAAGTTTAAAGTCAATTAATTTAATTCCCACACCTCTAAACATTCCAATCATAAAGTCATTAATTCTTAAGATCATTTTTTTTACTTTTTCCAATTCTTTTTTAGTAGCCCAACCAAAAGCTAAAATGTGTTCTTCAGCAATTATAGGATCGTTTAATTTATCATCTTTAAGACAAAATTCTAATAATGGTTGATCTAAAACAGTACCATCCTCAATCCCAAGTCTTTTGGTAATAGATCCAGTTGCTACATTTCTTACAATAAATTCGATAGGAATAATCTCAACTAGTTTAATTATTTGCTCACGCATGTTAAGTCTTTTTACTAAATGGTTTTTAATTCCAATTTGTGATAAGTTATTAAGTATGTGTTCAGAGATCCTGTTGTTAAGAACACCTTTTCCTTCAATAGTAGATTTTTTTATATTATTAAATGCTGTAGCATCATCTTTAAAATATTGAATAATTAAGTTTTTATCTGAGGTAGAATAAATTATTTTTGCTTTACCTTCATACAATTTTTTACCTTTTTTCATTATTTAAAAACTCTCCTAAAAATTAAATCTACATTTTTAAAGTGTGATGAATAGTTAAATATTATTTTAAGTTTTTTTGATGAAATTTTAGTCATGATGAATTTGTCTGCAGATATTACATTAAATAAATCTAAATTTTCATCAAAACATTTTTTAGCATAGTTTTGAACCATTTTATAAGATTGCTCTCTACTTAGACCTGATTTTGTTAATTCAAGCATGACCTCTTGAGAAAAAATTAAACCTTTTGTTAAGTTTAAATTTTCAATCATCTTTTTGGGATAAACAATCATTTTATCTAAAATGTTTCCAAGTCTAACTAAAGCAAAGTCTAATGTTATATTTGCATCTGGTCCAATATTTCTTTCAACACTTGAGTGTGAGATATCTCGTTCATGCCATAGAGCAATATTTTCTAAAGAAGGAATAACAGAACTTCTAACCATTCTCGCAAGACCGGTTAAGTTTTCACTTAATATTGGATTTTTCTTATGGGGCATTGCTGATGAGCCTTTTTGATCTTTTGAAAAATATTCTTGAAGTTCATAAACTTCTGTTCTTTGTAGATGTCTAATTTCTATTGCAACTCTTTCAACGGAGCCTGCAATAATTCCAAGAACTGAAAAATAAAACGCATGTCTATCTCTAGGTATTACTTGTGTTGAAATAGGCTCAACTTTTAAATCAAGTTTTTTGGCAACATGTTTTTCAACATTAGGACTTATGTTTGCAAACGTTCCAACCGCTCCTGATATTGCGCATGTTGATATCTCGTCAATTGCATCAACTAGTCTTTTTCTATTTCTCTTAAATTCCTCATAAAATGAAGCAAGTTTTAATCCAAAAGTAATTGGCTCTGCATGTATTCCATGACTTCTGCCCACACATGGTGTATATTTGTATTTTTTGGCTTGTCTTTTTAAAACTTTCAAAATTTGATCAATATCGTCGAGTAAAATTTTACCAGACTGTACTAATTGAATATTTAAACTTGTGTCTAACACATCAGATGACGTCATTCCTTGATGAAGGTATCTAGCTTTAATCCCAACTTTTTCTGTAATAGATGTTAAAAAAGCAATAACATCATGCTTAACTTTATTTTCTATTTGATGAATTCTTTTAACATTAATTTTAGCTTTCTTTCTAACGGCAGTAGCCACTCCTTTTGGAATTTGACCTAGTTTTTCCATAGCTTCAGCTGCAGCCACTTCTACATCAAGCCAAATCTTGTATTTATTTTCTTCTGACCATATGTTAGTTAGTTGTTTTCTAGAATATCTTTCAATCATTAATTATAAGTAAGGGGGCTTAGAATAACCTTTAACAGATTCTGTAAAGATTTCATAACCATTTTCCGTAATACCAAGCGTATGTTCAAATTGTGCTGATAAAGATTTATCTTTTGTGACAGCTGTCCATCCATCTTTGAGCATTTTTACATCCCATTCACCTGCATTTATCATGGGTTCAATAGTAAAGGTCATGCCTGGTCTAAGCTCCATTCCAGTGTTTTTTCTACCATAATGTAAAACATTTGGAGGCTCATGAAATGTTGTGCTTATACCGTGGCCACAAAAATCTCTCACTACAGAAAAACCTTTTTTTTCCACAAAAGATTGTATTGTATATCCAATATCTCCAAGTTTTAATCCTGGTTTTAATAATTCTATAGCTAGCATCATAGATTCATAAGTAGCGTCTATTAAATTATTAACCTTAATAGATGTCTTGCCAACACAAAACATTCTGCTTGTGTCACCGTAATGTTCATCAATGATAGCCGTAACATCAACATTGATAGTGTCACCTTCATCTAAAACTCTTTCTGATGGTATGCCGTGACAAATGACATGATTTAAAGAAGTGCATAAAGATTTTTTAAAACCTCGATAGAATAGAGGAGCGGAGTAGCCTCCGTTATCTTTTATAAATTCATGTCCAAGTTTATCAATATGATCAGTGGTAACACCTGGTTTAATATTTTCAGTTAACATATCGAGAGTTCTTGCAGCTAAGTTTCCAGCAATTCTCATTTTTTCAAATTTTTCTAAATAATCGATCATCTGAATTTTTATTAATATCTTTTGTTTATAAAATTCCTAACTCAATAGCTTAAATTTAAGGATACATACTGTTTAATAGCTCTTTTTTATGGCATCAATAAGTTAAATCAAACAAATTCTATATTTGTTTTAATTTTATTTAGTAATTATTATAAGATAAATATTATACTAGCGACTTTAATAAGACATGCAATCATTTCTCCGGAGGAAAGTGCCAATAACGAACCTGGTCCATCTATTGGATTTGCTTATATAGCCTCCGTTTCTAAAATCAACAACATAGATGTACAAGGCATAGATGCTACTGGTAGAAATCTAAATAAAATTTTTAAAATACCAAATTCAAAACTTGTAGGTAATGGGATTGATATAGATGAAATTTTAGAATTAATTGATCCAAGAACAACAATTTTTGGAATAAGCACAATGTTTTTTCACGAGTGAGTATACAATAAGCATTGTGTTAAATTAATAAGACAAAAATTTCCAAATGCAAAAATTATTATTGGTGGTGAGCATGCTACCGCTCTCCCTGAATTTTGCTTAAGAGATTGTAATTAGATAGATTATATTTATCTTGGTGAAGGTGAAGAGATTTGGTCAGAAATAATTAAACATTCTAAGCTAAATAAAAGTTTAAATGAAATTTCTTGAAGAATCACTAATCAATAATTTTAATTTTTTTTTCTATTTTAATTTCTTTTGAATTTATTTTGCAGCGGTATGCTAAAAAATTAACACCTGCTTCTTTTGCAAGTAAATAATTATCATAATATTTATCATCAATATCTCTTGCTATTTTGAAGTTTTCAACTCCTTCGATTTGAACTAAAAATAATAAATAAGCTTTGTAGTTTTTTTTTATTGCATCAATAAGTGTTGATAAATGTTTTGACCCTCTAGATGTAACTGCATCAGGAAATTCTGCAGTTTTTTCATTTCTAAATAGAGTAACATTTTTAACTTCAACAAATATTTTTTGTTTGTTTTTTTTAATTAAAAAATCAAATCTAGTTTTCTTATTAAAATAAACTTCAGGTTTAATATCATCATTATTTTTTAATTCACGGATAAGATTATTAGATAATCCATGGTAAGCAACTTTATTAGCAAAATGTGTGTTCACACCAACTAAATTTTTTTTAACTTTAATAATTTCTAATGTATATTTTAACTTTCTTTTTGGATCATTGTTCTTTGAGATAAATACTTTATTACCTTCATCTAACAAACCTTTCATAGAGCCGGTGTTTGGACAATGTGCAGTGACAATTTCGTTATTTAGTCTAATATCAATAAAAAATCTTTTATATCTTTTGATAAGTTTGCCTTTTATTAAAGATTTGGTAAATTCCATAATTAAATTATATATTTAAAAATGATCAAAAACACAAAAGTAAATGCCGCAATATTAATTATAGGTAATGAAATATTGTCAGGGCGCACACAAGACACTAATACAAGCACAATTGCTTTGTGGTTAAACTCTATTGGTGTAAAAGTACATGAAGTTAGGGTAATTCCGGATATACAGAGCACGATCATCGATACAGTTAATAAGTTAAGAAAATCTAATAACTATGTTTTTACAACTGGTGGTATAGGCCCAACACATGACGATATAACTGCGGAATCTATTTCGAAAGCTTTTAGTTTAGATTATGAGATACATAAAGAAGCATTTAAAATTTTAGAGGCCTACTATAAACTAGGTGAGTTTAATGAGAGCAGACAAAAAATGGTTTGGATGCCCAAAAATGCAAAATTAATTTTAAACCCAACTAGTGGTGCACCAGGTTTTAGTATTGAAAATGTATTTTGTTTACCAGGTGTTCCCTCTATTTTAAAATCAATGTTGGGTGGTTTAAAAAATCAGATAGTTGGAGGTGAACCAATCTTAAGTCACACCATTAGTTTACAAACTGTTGAAAGCGAAATTGCAGAATCATTAACAAATGTTCAAAATAAAAATAAAGATGTTGAAATTGGAAGTTATCCGTTTTTCCAAGCAGGTAAACTAGGGGTTTCAATTGTTATTAGATCAGAAGATAAGTTTAAAATAGATGTTTGTAGCTCTCAAATATTAGATTTTATTAATAAAAAAAAAATAGAAGTTGTTGATAGATAACAATATGCTTTACTTTGCTTATGGGAGTAATCTTCACCACATTCAAATGAAAAGAAGATGTAAGGATAGTTTTTTTTTAAAAAAGATTAATTTAAAAGGTTTTAAATTAACATTTAGAAGCAAATACAGAGCTGCTGATATAGAGTCTAAAAAAAATTCAATTGTACAGGGAGCTTTATTTGAAATATCCAAGTGTGATGAAAAAAAACTAGATGTTTATGAAGATTATCCAGTTCTGTATAAAAAATATTATTTCTATTATTATGGTAAAAAGATAATGACCTATTCAATGACAAATAAAACATCTTTTAGATTTCCTACGGAGCGTTATTTAAATATTGTTAAACAAGGTTATAAAGATTGCAATCTTAATAAAAAATACTTAAAAAATGCTTTAAAGGGATAAGTTTAATTTTCAAAATTTAGTTTTTATAAGATAATTTAAAATATGAACACTTTTTTTACAACTACATTCAATTCTAGACTTTATAAAGAATATGCTTACAATTTTTTAGAAACATATTTAAAAACAGAGCAAGAGATACCTGTGATATGTTATGTTGATGATGATTACAATTATCCAGTGAACCAAAATATTTCTTATATTAAATTACATGAGGCAATGCCACAAATATTAGATTTTAAAGAAAGACATAAAGATATAATTTTAGACTTAGAATATGAAGCTTTTAGCGATCAACAATTCTTACAAAACGCGGTAAGATTTTCACATAAAGTATTTGCTCAAGTTCACTCAAGTTATTCAAATAAAAAATTTATGTATATTGATGCTGACAACATATTTAAAAAAAAAATAACAAAAGAATTTGTAAATAATTTTATTCCAAACGATGTTGTTGTCACTTGTTATGGTAGACCTAATTATGTTGAAACAGGTGTCATTGGATATAATGCATCATTAGGTAATATCAGTAAGCTTTTTTTTGAAAAATATTTAAGTTATTACACTGAAGATAAAATTTTTGACTCTAAATTCAAAACTGATTCTCAAGCATTAGATGGAACTAGAAAAGAAATGAAAAAAATCTCAAGATATAAAGAAATTGACAAAGGAGATGGTATGGACGGACATGTTATCCACAGAGATAAATTTATGTTAAACTATTTAGATCATAGAAAAGGAAAACGAAAATATCAAAAAATAGAAAATTCAAATGATAATGGACCAGAAAAAATTAATTTAACAAGTAAAATTAGAGTTCAATTAAAAAATTTTATATTTAAGTTATTTAATTAACAATTATGAAAATTCAAATATCAAAAAAAGAAATAAATAATTTAAATAAAATTATTGATAAAAACTCAGAAAAAATTTCAAAAAATTACCAATTATCTCCTAACTCATTTTCAAATGAAGATATAATTGAAGGAATTAAAGTTATCGTTTCAAAAAAAATTACAATGTCAAAAAAAACAATAGAATTCGAGAAAAAATTTGCCAAATTTATTGGTAGCAAATATGCATTAATGGTAAACTCGGGATCTTCAGCAAACTTACTTGCTATGTTTGCTATGATTAATCCTGCAAAAAAAAATAAGCTAAAGCGAGGTGATGAATGCCTAATACCTGCTTTATGCTGGTCTACATCTTTATGGCCAATCGTCCAAGCAGGCTTGATTCCAAAATTTGTTGATATTGATCCTAAAACATTAAACTTATCTATTGAAGACCTAAAAAAAAAGATAAATAAAAAAACTAAAGCGATAATGGCAGTTCATATATTGGGAAATTCAACCAACATGAATGAATTAATAAAAATTATAAAAAAAAATAAAATTAGATTAATAGAAGACACTTGTGAAGCACTAGGTTCAAAATTTAACAATAAATATCTTGGAAATTTTGGATCGTTTGGAACATATTCGTTCTATTATTCTCATCAAATAACATCTGGAGAAGGGGGAATGATTGTTTGTAATGATAAAAAAGATTATCAAATAATTCATTCTTTAAGAGCACATGGATGGGATAGAGGACTGAATAATGATAAAAATAACTTTAATTTTATAAATTCAGGATTTAATTTAAGGCCAACTGATATTGCGGCAGCGATAGGCCTTAATCAACTAAAAAAATTGAATCACTTTAAAAAGATTAGATTTGGAAATAGAAAAAAGATAATCACCACTCTTCAAAAATCAAAGAATTGGAAAAATCAATTCACCTTTGTTGATGCTATTAAAAATATTGAACCTAGTTGGTTTGGACTGCCTATTTTGATAAATAATAAATTTTTACATAAGAAATTTTTTTTTCTAGATTATTTGAATAGAAATGGAATCGAAACAAGACCAATTATAAGTGGTAATTTCTTAAATCAACCATCAGTTAAACTTTATAATCTAAACCCTAAAAAGACTGTATTCAAGGGTGCACAAGAAGTTGAAAACAGAGGTTTTTTTATTGGAATACATGTAAAAAAAATTACAACAAAAGAATTATCATTATTAGAGAAAAAACTCCTTAAAATTAGTGAAATTTAATAAATATTTTTTTATTCCCCAATTGTTAAAGTAGCATTAAATCATTTTTTAAATTGTAATTTAAATATTTTCAAATATAAGAAATTCATATTGAATCTTGATGGGTAACAATGTGAAAAACATTGACTGTTCCTGCAACGGTAAAAGTTTTTTAAAACTTAAGTCCGAGTACCACCCAATATAGTCCGGTGTTGAATGATGGCCAGGAAAAGTCTAGTTCTACAATTTTAATTAACAACGGCATTAAATTAATTTACTTCTTAATTTTTAAGAAGTTTAAAAATGGACGTGCCTTATGTTTGTTAGAATACTATTGTTTATATTTATATTTATTGAATCATCAAATCTATATGCGGATGAAATACCAATAATTGTTATTTCTCCTAGTAAAAAACCTCAATCTAAATCTACAGTTGCAACTTCAGTATCTGTTTATGATGAAAATTATATAGAAAATTCAAATGAATTTTTTTTACAGGATGTTTTAAACTTTGGTTCATCTGGCTTAAATTTTAACCAAAGTGGTGGTCACGGAACAATTGCTGGAATTCAGTTAAGAGGTTTGCCAAAAAGATATTCTACTGTTTATATTGATGGTGTTAAAATGTCAGATCCTTCAACAGTAAGTGGTGATTTTTATTTTAATAATATTCTAAAAAATCATGTTTCAAGAGTTGAGATACTAAAAGGTAACCAAAGTTCTGTTTATGGCAGTGGTGCTATGGGTGGTGCAATAAATATAACCACTAAAAAAGGTAAACCAGGTTTACATAAAAATTTTTCTTACAATACTGGATCTGATCAAACTAAAGATCTTTCATTATCAATTTCAGGTGCTGATGAAAAAAAAGATTTTTATATTGGTTTTGAAAGATTTGAAACTGGAGGAATATCAGCTATGACTGATGACAATGAAAATGATGCTTATAGAAATGGAAGTCTTGTTTCTAATTATAATCAAAAAATAACAGATACACTAAGATTTGATGTTAATTATAGACTAGCAGACAGTGTGTTGCAGTATGATATTGGAGATTCTTCTTTTAGTAGCAATAATAGTGATGATAATTACTCACACACAACAGAGTCCTCTGGAAATTTTGGATTCACATATATTCCAAATGATCAATTTACCAACCAAATAAAATTTGCAAATTTATATACAAAAAGAAGTTATGATGAACATGACATATGGTCAAATAAATTTCAGGAGAGTCAGTACCGTGGTTTTCGTAATGCAGTTTATTATACAGGTACGTACTACGTTAATTTAGATAATAGCTTAACTTTTGGAATAGAAAGAGAAAAAGATGAGATGGACTTTGAAAAACATGGAAGTGATTACTTGAGAAATGCAGCAGTAAATTCACAATTTTTTGATATACAAAGTCGAATTACAAATAATTTATACGCTACTGCAGGGCTTAGGTTCGACGAACACAGTAGATCTGGATCAGAAGATAGTCATAGGGCTTCTTTAGCTTATCTTTTTGATGATAAGCTCACTAAATTAAAAGCAACTTACGGAACAGGTTTTAGATATCCATCACTTTACGAACAGTATACTCAATACAAACTTGGTGATCCAACACTCGCAGCAGAAGAAGGAAGAAGTTTTGATATAGGAATTGAAAAAAATTTTTTAGATCTCGGATTTAAAATAGATCTTACATATTTTAATCACACCTATGGAAATACCATAGAAGGGTTTAAGGATGGTTCTGGTGATAGCAATTCTTATACACACAATCAATCTGCAGACGTTACGTCTGAAGGGTTAGAATTTATAGGTAGTTGGAAAGAAAAGTATAATTTAAATTTTAATTTAAATTATACTTTTACACATACTTATGATGGAGCAGATTGGGAAGATACAAAAGATGGTGCTACAGGAGGTGGAGCATTCTTAAGTAGTAGAATGGTTAGGGTTCCAAAACATATGGTAAATTTACAGACAAGCTATGTGTTCACAAAAAATAAAGATCTAAGTTTAAAATTACAAACAAAATGGTCTGATAGTGTAAGAGACTATGGAAATTTTAGAACACCCAAAAGAGGAACTGATTATATGGATGTTTATTTAGGTAGTTACTTGGTTAACAATTTAATTATAAATTATAATAAGGCAGATTATAAAACTTTTTTCAAGATTGGAAACATGTTTGATGAAAAATATAGCACAGCCCTTGACTATTCAATGATGGGGAGAACTATTAATTTTGGAATAAACCGAACTTATTAACAATTTATATAAACCTTGTAATAATTTTCTTTTTCATTAAAATTGAAATAATGAATCATCTTAAACCATCATTAGGTATATTTTTAGCTTTAGCGGCTAGTAGATTTTTTCTTCATTCACCTAACTTTACGAGTTTATTGGCATTAAGTTTTTATGACGATTTTGATTTCAAATGTTAAATAATAATAAAAAATTAAAAGTCTATCTGGGTGACATAACACACGATACGATAATATTAGTTTCCGATGTAATACCTATAAATATTGGTTTTATAGGAACTTACATGAAAAAAATTTTTGGTGATCAAGTTGATATTACACTCTTTAAATATCCAAACGACATCATTAAAGCGATAAAATCTGACCCGCCTGATGTTATAGGTTTAAGTAATTATTCTTGGAACAGTAACCTTTCCGAGCACCTAGCTTCGGTAGCAAAAAAATATAATTCTAATGTAGTAACAATTCAAGGGGGAACAAATTTTCCTCATGACAAGGCAACTCAACAATCCTTTTTATCTGAAAGACTCTCTACGGATGTATTTACAATTTTAGAAGGTGAAAAATCATGCTCTAATATAATTCAAAGAGTTATAGATTCTGACAAAAATAGAAAAAAAATTTTTGAAAAGGAAATTGATGGCTGTGTATTTATTCACCCTGATACAAAAAATTCTAGTACCCCAGTTTTTTTGCAAGGAAAAATCTTAAGCAGAATTAAAGATTTAGACGAAATACCCTCACCATATTTAACTGGTGTTCTTGATAAATTTTTTGATGGAAAATTAGCCCCTTTTATAGAAACAAACCGTGGCTGCCCTTTTACTTGCTCGTTCTGTCATACTGGAGCAGACTATTTTCATAAACTAAATAAATTTTCACATGAAAGAGTAAAAGCGGAAATAGAATATATTGCAAAAAAATCAGAAAAACTTGGCATAACAAATTTGCACTTAGCTGATGTAAATTTTGGAATGTACCCTCAAGATCAACTTGTTGCTGAAATGTTGCTTGAAACAAAAAAGAAATACAAATGGCCTCAAACCATGATGACAACAACAGGAAAAAATAGCAAAGAAAGAATAATAAAACTTACTGAAATGTTAGGTAATATTTTTGAAGTCCAGATGTCGATGCAATCAATGAGTGAAAGTGTTTTAACAAATATTAAAAGATCAAATATTAAATTAGACCACATGGTTGAAATTAACAAAGAGCTCAACAAACAGGGAAGAACAACAGGCGCAGAATTAATCGTACCATTGCCAGGCGAAACAAAGGAATCTTTTGTTGAAGGTTTAAATAATGTTATTAACTCAAATGTTTCTAGAGTTGTAATTTATACCTTAATGATGTTACACGGCACTAATTTTAAACTTCCTGCGTATAGAGAAAAATATGAATACTTAACTAAATTTAGAATAGTTCCTCTAAATTTTGGTAACTACGATGGGGAAAAAATATTTGATTATGAAGAAGTTGGAGTTCAGACCAAAGATCTTTCATTTGAAGATTATCTGTTTATCAGAGCTTTAGCATTATTTGCGGAGGCCCTATATAATGGTAAACCATTCGAAGAATTTTTTAAATATGCTAGAATTTATAAAATTCAACCTGCAGATTTATTGAAAATACTCTATGACAACATATTAGAAGCTCCTAAGGATGTTCAAAATTTAGTAAGTGATTTTATTGAAGAAACAAAAAGTGAGTTATGGGATACTGAAGAAGATTTAATCAATTTCTATAAACAAGAGAAAAATTATGAAAAATTAAATAGAGGCGAGGTAGGAGGAAATTTAATTTACAAATATAAATCAAAGAGCTTAATAAAAAGTGGGTCTAGTTGGATAAAATTCCTTGAGGGACAAATTTTAAAATTAGTTTTATCAAAACAAAAAGATTTAATATCTCATGATTTAATTAAATCTGAAATTTCAGAAATTGCTCAATTTTGTAATCTTAAAATAAACTCTTTACTTGATGCTAGTGCTAATACAGATCCTGTAAAAGGAAATTTCGAATTTGATATTTTAAAATGGATTGAAGATGAAAATCAAAATCGCTTAAATTTTTATAAATTTGAAAACAATAAAAAACAAGAATTGTTTTTTGAATTTTCAACTGATCAGATATTAGTTAGAAATGATGTTTTTAAACGATATGGCAGTGACCTAAATGCTGTTTCAAAAATAGTTACCCGTATAGATAGTTTGGAATCTCAATTTAGAAAAGTTAGAACCAAGAATGAAAATCTATTGAGAGACATTTATCAAAAGAAAATAGGTGATACCAATATTAGATATACTTTGTCAGGTTAAATTTTAGCCTCATCAATTAACAATTACCTAAAATATTTTATTATATGATCCTTTTTTTATATCAAATTTTGGAATTTAGTTCATTTTATCCTTAAAAAAATACCAATATATCTAAAACTAAAGACCCAAGCTCACAGGACGTTAAAAATATTTGGTTCCAAAAAGAAGTTGAGTTATAAGATAACAGAAGTATAACAATGACAATCTGGAATGCCCTCGTGGTGAAATTGGTAGACACAAAGGACTTAAAATCCTTGCCCTTTTGGGAGTGCCAGTTCGAGTCTGGCCGAGGGCACCAATAAAATGATTAAAGTATTAATCATCTCAGATACTAATAAAAAATCATTAAAGATAAAATCTTTTTTATTAAAGAAAATTAGAACAATCTCATCATTTAAATCTAAGTTAGTTATCGTTATAGGTGGAGATGGTTTTATGCTTCAAACATTAAAAAAATATAAAGATTCTTCAAAATCTTTTTATGGTATTAACTCTGGAAACTATGGATTTTTGATGAATAAATTTTCATCAAAAAATACTATTAAAAATTTATCTAAAGCAAAAATGATCAATATATCTCCACTTGAAATGACGGTGATAAACAATGATGGCTTAATAAAAAAATCTCTTGCAATTAACGAAGTTTCAATATTAAGACAAAGTAGACAAGCAGCTTCACTTTCAATTAAAAGTGGATCAAGACAAATTATTCAAAAACTAATTTCTGATGGCGTCTTAGTTTCAACACCAGCTGGTAGTACAGCATATAACCTTTCAGTTCACGGCCCAATTTTAAGTTTAAATTCAAAAAAACTTTCAATAGCGCCCATAAGTGCTTTTAGGCCAAGGCGTTGGATGGGGAAAATAGTTAGTGATAAATTAACTATAGTAATTAAAAATTTAAACCCCCTTAAAAGACCAATTAGTGCAGTTGCCGACAATAGAGAAGTAAGAAATGCAAATACAATTTCTATCAAAACTAACAAAAAAATTAAATTTAACCTTTTGTATGACAGAAATAGAAGTCTTCAAAAAAAAATTAAGATTGAACAAATAAGAAAAGAAACAATATAACGTGAATCAAAATGAATAATCCAAAATCAATTAGTTTAATTTTTCCATTATATAGAGATAAATATACTGTAATAAAAGTTATTAATAAGAGCCTGAAAATATTAAAAAAACTTAAGATAAAATATGAAATAATTATAGTAGACGATTGTTGTCCAGAAAAATCTGGCTTAATAGCTTTAAAATATAGTAAGAATAATAAAAAAATTAAAGTTATTTTTCATAAAAAAAATTATGGTTATGGTGCAGCAATAAGATCGGGTTTCAAAAACAGTAAATATGAATGCGTTTATGCTGTCGATGGTGACGGTGAATTTGGGATTGCATTAAATGATTTACCCAGAATTTTGAAAAAATATAGTTTTAACGATCTTGTTATTACTTATAGGTATAAAAAAAGATATAAAACTTCGAGAATAATAATTTCATGGTTTTATAACGCTTTATTGAGATTTTTATTTGATATAGATTATAAAGATATTTCGTGTGGATCTAGATTAGTAAACAAAAAAATTTTAAAAAAAATAAAACTAACAACAAATAGCCCATTCATAGGTGCAGAACTTGCAATAAAAGCAAAATATATGGGTTATAGAGTTGATGAAGTAGGAATTCATAGTTACCCAAGTAATTTTAGAGCAGGATCATCAATAGTATTAAAAAATATTCTCATAACAATAAGAGATATTTTTAAACTTTATTATAAAATCTATATTAAAAAAAAAATTAATTAAAAAAAATTACAATTTTTTTAGTTTTATAAACTTCTTAATTGTTTTTTCTATAAACAATAAATCAGATTTAGTTAGCCCTTGATGACATCCAAGCAATATGCCATTTTCCATTACATCATCTGCCACTTTTTCAGATGCAGGATGCTTTCTATATTTTAAATTTTTCATAACAGGTTGACGTAAAATATTTCCTGTAAAAATTGTTCTAGTTTGTATATTACTTTTTTCTAGAAATATTTGCAATTCCATTCTATTAAATTTTTTATTTTTTTTAATAACTAAAGGAAAAGCTAACCAAGGAGTCTTTATATCTTTAAAGCTTTCAGGTAATTTAAAATAATTACTATATTTGTTAAAAAAATTAGATAAATGTGTAAAGTTATTTCTTCTAATGGATATATTTTTATTTAATTTTTTTATCTGCTCAAGTGCAAAAGCTGCTGAAATTTCTGATGGAAGAAAATTATAACCCAATTCAGAAAAAACATATTTTTTATCATATTGGATGCCTGAAATTTTTACATTAAATCTTTTTTTTATACTTTCGGATTCATTAAATACAGCGGAAGATCTTCCCCAACCACGTAGAAGTTTTGCTTTCTCATAAGATTTATAATCATTAAAACACACTATTCCACCGAATCCAGCTCCATTTATAATGTGCGATGCATAAAAACTATTAGTTACAATATCAGAGTAATTGCCATTAATTTTATTATTTACCGTGTATCCAATTGTGTCTGCGGAATCTTCGATTACTTTAAGCTTATATTTTTTTGCTATTCTATTTATTTCTTTCCAATAAGGTATATTTCCAAGAAGATTTGGTATCATTATTGCTACTGTTTTTTTATTTATACAAGCTTCAATTTGAGATGTGTCTGCTACAAATTTATTTTCTAATACACCAATAAAATGAGGCACTAAACCAAGTTGATAAATAGGAGCTACGGTAGTTGAGAAGGTTAAAGTGGTAGTAATTATTTCGCTTCCTTTTTTAAAATTTAAAGAATTTATTGCAAGAAGATTTGCTGATGACCCAGAATTAACCATTAAGCCATATTTTTTTCCAAAAAGTGCAGGAACAACTTTTTCTATTTTTTTTACATGCGGTCCATCAATCAAGTTTAGCTTATTATTTTTTAAAACATTGTTTACGGCTCTTATTTCTTTATGATCGTAAACGGCTTTACCATAATATATTTTTCGCATTCGGCTGTATTATATTATAAATATTTAAACTACAAGATTAATGTATTGATACAAAAATATGAATTTTAAAAAAATTAATAACTTAAGTAGCATTTCATATATAATTTTAGTTTCTTTTTTAACATTTTTTGTTTGGTATTTATTTCTTGGATTTAAAGTAATTAATCAACCATACATTTGGGACGATCTTCATTTGATAAGATCTTTTTCATTAACAGAAATAATTAATAGTTGGCAAGGTAACTGGGACTCCGATGCTGTGGAAACACCAAGTTATAGACCAGTGGCTATACTTTTCTATAATTTTATTGGTAGTATTTTTAACGAAAATTATTTCTTTTTAAGAATTTTTATATTTTTATTAATGATAGGTCTTATCATTGAATTTAATTTAATTTTATCTAAACTTGGCTTAAATAGAATTCAGATTTTTATTTTTTCTACTCTAATTGTTTTTACCAAAATATATTCAACCTTATTATCCTGGATTACGTTAAGTGCGGTGATTTTTTGTTATATCTTGGCTTTATTATCAATTTTATTGATCATCGAATGGATAGAGAAGAAAAAAAATAAATTCCTATTTTTTTCAATTATTTTTGCATTTTTAAGTATTTTTACTAGAGAGACAATGTATGTATTGCCAGGGATTATTTACTTACTATTGATCTATAAACAAAAAGAATATTTTGCAAATTTTAAGAAAAATTTACTTACCGTATTACCATTTTGTATGATTGTTTTGGTTCATTTGATTTTAAGAAAAATATTTGTGGTTGAGGCATCACATTTTGATTTTAGTTGGAGTTCTATAAAATTTGGAGGTGAAGAAATAAGCTTTGGTAATTTTATTAAAACTCTTAAGTCAAGTTGGCTACCTATGGGTTATTGGTCAATAAATAATTTTTATATTACACAAACAGTAACTTTTTTTTCTTGGATTATTTCTTTATTAGTTGGTTTTATCATTAGTATTAAATATATTGATCTAACTAAGTATAAACACATAAATTTTACTGTATTTATTTTTATCATTTTTTTACTTTGTTTACCAAGTGTTACGATAAGTAGATCTTTTGGAATAATGTTGCCTACATTAGTAATCTTTTCTTTTATAAGTGTTATGTTATCAAATCTTTTAAAAATAAAAATTTTTTATAGTGATAAAAGAATTTTAAAAATAGTTTGCAACATCACTATTATTTTAACATTGCTAAGTGGTATTTGTGGTGGTTACTTTAGGTCTAACGAGCACATTAGAGCAATGAATATTTATTCAGCGCGTATAATTTACTTTGATAGTCTTTTTATTTATCGTGAAAAAGATAAAGATATAAAGATACCAAAAATTAGATATAATAAAAAAGTTGTGCATTTAGAAAGTTTAAATATTTTTAACAGGCAAGATGCAAAAAACTTTTATAAAAATTCTATTGATAAGATTTATGTAGCTAAATTTGGACCTTTAGAGTTTTAATGGTGCCCCCGCACGGAGTCGAACCGCGGACCTATTGATTACAAATCAATTAGCTAACTAAAATTCCTTTCATTAACTATTGATACAACTTACTTATAGAGTCGCGTCAAGATCCTTAAAGAATTTTCACTACAATTTCACTACACTCACTTAAATTGCCCAGCTACTAATCAACAACGGCGTTAACAGTTATTGCAACTTATAAGATTCTTTTAACAACGTATTAATGAGTCTTTATGTGGATTTCGAACACGTATTTTTGGATAACTTTTGAGACAGATTACAACTACAACGAGTCATTTTTGACTCTGTCAGCTTCATAGTCGGTCGCTGTTACTCCCTTCTTTGTTCAAGGACGAACTGTTTACGATAGAGGTAGAGGTACCAAGTCGTTCTACGTTGAGGCTTTGGACTCTTAAAAGCGACTTCCCTTGTACTGTTAGATGTATCTTATAGCTAGGTATATATAGTCTGTTTCATTGTGTTAGTACCCCTTAAAACTTATCCATGTATAAAACAATTAAAATGAACTCTTTCTGAAAAAATATTATAAAATTTATAGTGAAAAAATTTTATAAAAAAAATTATGTCTTGGAATAACAGAGAAAATAATTCAACGAACCCACTTGACCAAACACCAGTTATCGACCGTTGTATAAATTGTGGAGATCACGAACAGGTTCACGCACAGATCACAATGGAGTTTGGAGAGGGTAATCTTAACACCGGTCCGATATGCAAGAAGTGTTATGCCTCTAATCGTGGCCCAAGAATAGCTCAATTCTAATCAAGAAACGGGGCTCGGGGACAATAAAACTTACCCCAATACATCAAAGACTCTGTATCCAAAATCTTGTAACTTGAAGACCATGCATCAAACCAGTCTTCTATAATCCTTATTTTGTAACGAAGTTAATTAACAAAAGAGAAGGTGATATTCAAAAAAATTTATTAATGTAAAGGTTTATTGGAATCATAAATTATTTAAGTAGATTATTAGTAATAATAAAATATTATTCATATATCTTTCTAGATCTGATTTTTGTAATGTTGAGTTTGCAAATGAATAAAATTAGAGAATTATTAGATGATATAATAAAAGTTAGAAATGATTTAGTAGCACAATCTAATCCACATTTTCAAGACCTTACAAATATCATTTACAAATGGGAGAACAAACTTGCAACTAAGCAAGGCACTTGTAGTTGTGGAAGGTCTCCAACAGGACTTTGTGTTGGTTGGCATATACTCACAGAAGAACAATACGGAGAGAAAAAAAAACAATATGAAGAAATACCAGAAGAAAAAAAACAAACTATTTTTCATTCAAGAGCAATTGATGGTCTTGGAGAATAATAGTATTTAGTATTAGTAGTCACCAGATATGTCATTAGTTATGGAGTTATATTAAATAAAAAACTGAAGCTAATAGTTAATTATTAAATTCCTTTAAGATTTTTTCTCTGTGATCTTCTAAAAATTTCTTTTTTTCACGATACATCAATCATCTTAAAAGAATTTTTTTTAAAAACTTCTTGAGCCCAGTTTTTTAATTTGTCATTGATTGCTTTAGAATTATCTATTATCCACCCGTACTCGATAGGTTAGGCGTAATTCCTGTATCGCCTAATTCTAACTGGTGGGATGCTTTTTTAAGACGTAGTTGTGATATGACAAGATCAACTAATTCTTCTTTTTGATCATCATTCTGTAAAAGATGTCTGATGCTAGTACCCGTGTTACCAAACAAACATAATCTTAAATCACCTCTAGCGGTAATTCTTAATCTATTACAAGTTTTACAAAAATCTTTCGAGTAAGGTGCAATTAATCCAAACTTACCTTTAAATTCAGGATTGATATAATTGATGGCAGGACCTGCATCTCTACCATTAGTTTGATAAACCCATTTATTTTTTTCAAGATAATCTTTAAATATTTTTGCGGGTACATGGTTTTTTTTAAAAAATTCTAAATTATCACCAGTTTCCATCAGTTCTATAAACCTAAAATCAATTTTATTGTTTTCTATAAAATTTGCAAAAGCCTCAAAGTCTTTTTCAGTGTCATTGATACCTTTTAATAAAACGGCATTAACTTTTATGTTTTTAAAATTTAATCCTTGTAAGGTTTTTATACCCTCTAGAATATCTAATAATCGGTCATGGCCGGTAAGATTTTTAAATGTTTCTCTATTCAAACTATCTATACTAATATTAATTCCGTCTAATCCAACTTCATATAATTGTTTTGCAATTTTCTTAAGCTGATAACCGTTTGTGGTCATGGTAACTTTTGGAATATTAGAGTTTTGTTTCACATCTTTTAAAATATCAAAAAAATCTTTTCTAACGGTAGGCTCACCACCGGTTAATCTAATCTTTTTAACGCCGAGTTCGGATAATGCTTTTACCAGTCTTGATATTTCATCAGCTGACATAAAACTTCTAATATCCCTTGGATTTTTTTTATACCCTTGTGGTAAGCAGTAAGAACACCTAAAATTACATACGTCAGTAATTGACAACCTTATGTATGGAAATTTTCTGCCAAATGTGTCCTGTAACTCTCTCATTCTATTTTTTATAACATTTTACTATATGCAGGGCAAATCAAATGATTTCCAACCATCAAACCCATCAGATATATTAGTGCATATATAATTATTTTTTTCTAATAATTGAGCAACAAATTGAGATCTTTGACCAACCTTACATAAGGTTAAAATCTCATAGTCTTTATTAATTAATAAATTCTGGAATTCACTTAAAAAATTTTCATCTTTAATTGTTAAAAAATAAGTTTTTAAGCCTAACTTTTCTCCATCTGGTTTGCCGTAGCTATCCCATTCGCTCTCTGTTCTTACGTCTAGTAGTATTTTTTTTGAATCTGGTATTAAATAATTCTTGATGTCCTTCGACATTAATTGTTTGATCATATTCTTAGTTTTTTGATACTTAAGATTATCTTAATAAAGCTCATGCTACTAATTGATCTTAGTATTCTTGTATGGGCTTAATATTATTTATTTCTTAAAGTTTATTCCTTTATCCTCAAGAATTTTTTTAAGTTCACCATTTTCGTACATTTCTTTTACAATATCAGAGCCACCAATAAACTCACTTTTGATATAAAGTTGCGGTATAGTAGGCCAGTCACTAAATTCTTTTATGCCTTCTCTTAGGGCTGGGTTTTCAAGAACATTTATACCTTTATATTTCACTTCTAAAATTTTAAACATGTTAATGAGAGCCATTGAAAAACCACACTGTGGAGCATCAGGAGTTCCTTTAATAAACAAACAAACCTCATTACTTGTAATTTCATTATTGATTAAATTCTTAACTTGTTCATCCATGATTATTGCTCCTTTGTTGTTAATGCTAATGCGTGTAGTTCGTTACCCATTTTCCCTTTTAAAGAACTATACACCATTTTATGTTGTTCAATTTTACTTTTACCTGAAAACTTAACTGATGTTATGGTCGCGGAGTAGTGATTACTATCGCCTACTAAATCTTTAATTTCAACTTTTGCATCAGGTAAGGCTTCTTTAATAAGTGCTTCAATTTCTTTTAAATCTATTGCCATTATTTGATTATATAAAATTTGAAATTAAATTCAATTAAAGCTTATAAAAGAAGCTAACATTTTGTTTATTTTACTATCATTAATAGCTGCGCTAAAATGTATCATGAAGATTGGTGAAAAAATAAATTAAAATAATTTATCAAAATAAAATATGACTTATATTGTTAATGATGACTGCATCAAATGTAAATTAATGGACTGCATGGAAGTTTGCCCAGTAGACTGTTTTTATGAAGGTGATAATATGCTCGTGATTAAGCCTAATGAATGTATTGATTGTGGAGTGTGTGAACCGGAGTGTCCCGTAGATGCAATCAAGGCTGATACTGAAGATGGAGCAAGTGATTGGGTCGAACATAACACAAAGTACAGCGAACTATGGCCCAACATTACTAAAAAAAGAGAAGAGGATGTACCTCAAGATCAAGAAAAATGGCGAGGGGTCAAAGGTAAGTTAAAATATTTTAGTGAAAAGCCAGGTAAAGGAAGTTAAGAATTAAATTAATCTTTTTTATTTGAGATTATTTTTTTTTAGATTTTTTTAAAAATAATACAGAAACATCTCCACTAACTTGTCTGACGAAAACTGCCATCACAATCCAAATTAGAAAATATTCTCCGTGAGTTATAGTATAAGTTTGGCTTGCAAAAGAACTAGCAATAAAAATTAAACAGTAAATTGCTATAAGCGATAAGATTAAATAAGCAAAAAAATTAATTACTGATGGCATTATACATCTTAATAGTTTCATAATTATTATTTTAAGTTATTTGCTGCACTTCAAGCACTTCAGGAATATAATGTTTAAGCGTTTTTTCAATACCTGCTTTTAAGGTTAGAGCTGAACTTGGGCAACCCGAACAAGCACCCTTCATCTGAAGATAGACAATACCGTCATCAAAACTTTTAAAAGTAATATCTCCACCATCTTTTGCAACAGCAGGTCTTACTTGAGTATCTATTATTTTTTTTATTTGAATTACTGCTTCCGTATCTTCGTTATCACTTCCATCAATTGTATTTTCTTCTTTATCAAGCATGAAAGCAGTTTCTGATTTATAACTCTCTCTAATAGTTTCAATAATTGAAGATTCTAGGTACTGCCAATCATGATTGTCAGCTTTTGTTATTGAAATAAAATCTGAGCCAAAAAAAACTCCCTCAACACCAGCAATTTTAAATAAATTTAAAGCGAATGGAGAAGACTTTGCTTCTTCCACATTACGAAAATCAGCTGTTTCCTTTTCCATTACAGTTTTACCTGGCAAAAATTTTAAGCTGGAAGGATTTGGAGTGGCTTCTGTTTGTATATTCATTAGATCCATATTTTTAATTAATAATTATTTATTAAAGAATATACAATCCTTATAAGATTACTTCAATAAAATTTAGGCAGTTTAAAATATTTTTTTATACAGGAAAGAGCAGGGGAAGAAGGTTTTTTAAATTATCGGGATTATATTATTTTGTTAATCTGCATTCAATAAATATATTTAACATAAAATAAAATAAATGTTTTGAATACGGTATTTAGAAATGGTATTATCTAACTATCAATAAAGGAGGTCGATTATGAACCTATCACCACCTGAAATTTAGCTGGTTGTGACTTAATAATAAAAGACTAACTAAGATCAAGAAAACATAAATCCATTATTATGGATTTTGGCGTATACCGCTACTTATAGGGGAACTCTTTTCGAGTTTACCGAAAGGGTGACCCCCTTAAAACTAGAAAATATAATTTTAAAATATTTATGCTTAGTATGATTTTAAAAAGTCTTAACATTAATTTCTATTATAAATTTAGTAAAATTATACAATGCGAAAAGATTGTTTAATTGGAGTATCTTTAAGACAAGAGAGATAATAAATTATGGAGATTGTTCGTGGAATAAGATTTAAAAAATATTTAGAAGAAGAAGCTGAGAGAGAGAAAAAAGAATTAGCTGAAAGATACGACGAATCTAAAAGAAATAAAAAAGAACGGACTACATCAGAAAAGCTCCAAGAGAAATTAGAACCATTACCACCCTGTCCAATGTCAGATGAATAAAAAATATTGATTAACTAAATACAACAATTAAATTTGATAAATAAAAAAAGGAGAAAAAATGACATTAAAAATAAATAGCTTAGCGCCAGACTTTACAGCTGAAGCCAAAACTCTAATCCCGGATAGTCAGCCTTCTTCATATATCTTTTATCTAATCTTGGAAGTGATCTGCAAATAGCGTCAGTTAATTTCTTTGCTTTCGATTTAATATTCTCTTTCATATGTCCTGTTGTTTTAGGCTAACAAAAAGAAAAAGAAAATAGGTTTAACCTAAAAGAACATACGGTGATCGCATTCAATGTATAAAATCATCTTCACTACAACGAGTTCTATGTACGTGCTCTGTATGTACTTCGTTCTGTTTTGTTCTTCTTCTTTCAGAATGAAATTATCTAGGACTAGTATGATTTGTGTGGTGCCCCCGCACGGAGTCGAACCGCGGACCTATTGATTACAAATCAATTGCTCTACCAGCTGAGCTACAAGGGCATAATAGATTTCTATTAATAATTCTTTCACTAATCAAGATTTTTTTTTAAATAATTTATATGATGAAAAACTATAGCAGCACTATTAGATATATTTAAGCTTTCAATATTCTTATTAATATCAATACGCACTAAAAAATCTGTATATTTACCAGTATGTTCTCTCATACCAAAGCCTTCAGAACCAAATAAAAGAACATTTTTTCCTTCCCACTTAGTCTCTGTAAAGTTTTTTTCTCCACTTGAATCAAAACCATAAACCCAAAAATTTTTTTCCCGTAAATTTTTAAGTGTTGAGTTAATGTTTGAAACTTGAAAAATATTTAAATGTTCTATGCAGCCACTTGCTGATTTGTACATCAACTTACTGTCACTTGGGAATTGTCTATCTTTTACTATAAGTCCATCAATATTAAATGATGCGGCACTTCTTATTAGAGAGCCAATATTTCTCGGATCAGTTACCTCATCAATACAAACAAAAGTTAATTTATTTTTTCCTTTGATAAATTCTTTTAACTCTGGCTGATCTAAGTGTTCCACTTCTGCAACGTAACCACCATGCATTATTTGATCTTTTGATGTATATTTGTCCAATTCTTTTTTTGATTTGAAGTAAACCTTAACATCTTCAAGTACATTTTTTTTTGGGTTTTTTCTGTGAATATTTTTTTTACTTTCTTCAGTTAAAAATACCTTTAAAACCTTTCTTCTAGGGTTTCTCAGAGCCTCAATTACAGCATGCTGACCTACGATGAGAAAAGATGATTTATTCATATATATTTGTTTGTTTTATACGTATTTTAGCATGTTTTAATAGTAAATCTCGTGTTGCAATTGCATAATAAAAATATATAAAACGCTTGTTGTTTAAAGCTTTTATTGAACAGGGGACACTTCCCCAATAAGGAGGGGTTCCAGAGCGGTCAAATGGGGCGGGCTGTAAACCCGTTGACTTCGGTCTTCGAAAGTTCGAATCTTTCCCCCTCCACCATTCAATAAATTTTTTGTGTAACAATGGAGTGTTATTCTTGATGTTGTGCGGGTGTAGTTCAATGGTAGAACGCTAGCCTTCCAAGCTGGATGTAAGAGTTCGATTCTCTTTACCCGCTCCAAGAAAAAGGAATTATTAATAAAAACTAAAACTGAGGTAAAAAAGAAATGTCAAAAGAAAAGTTCGTAAGAAATAAACCACACTGTAACATCGGTACAATCGGTCACGTCGATCATGGTAAGACAACTTTAACTGCTGCTATTACTAAAGTATTATCAGAAACTGCTGGTTCAACTGCAACATTTACTGCGTACGATCAAATTGATAAAGCTCCTGAAGAAAAGGAAAGAGGAATTACAATTTCAACTGCCCATGTTGAGTATGAAACTGAGAAGAGGCACTATGCTCATGTAGATTGTCCAGGTCATGCTGACTATGTTAAAAACATGATCACTGGTGCTGCACAAATGGATGGTGCAATTTTAGTAGTTAATGCTGCTGATGGTCCTATGCCTCAAACTAGAGAACATATTCTTTTAGGGAGACAAGTTGGAATACCTTCAATTGTTGTTTACTTAAATAAAGTTGATCAAGTAGATGACAAAGAAATGATTGAACTTGTTGAAGAAGAAATTAGAGAACTTTTAACTTCCTATAAGTATCCAGGAGACAAAACTCCAATCACAAAAGGATCTGCTTTAGCAGCAGTAGAAGGTAGAGACGATGAAATTGGAAAAAATTCTATTCTAGAACTAATGAAAACTGTTGATGAGTTTATTCCACAACCTACTAGAGACATTGATAAACCTTTCTTAATGCCTGTTGAGGATGTTTTCTCAATTTCAGGAAGAGGAACTGTAGCAACTGGTAGAATTGAATCTGGTGTTATTAAAACTGGTGAAGAGATCGAAATAATTGGTATTTCTGATACTAAAAAATCAGTTTGTACTGG
>CAJQSH010000061.1 GCA_905612505.1 uncultured Candidatus Pelagibacter sp.
TACAGAAAATATAGATAATTCATATAAAATCAACAATGGTATGGCCAAACCAATTTGTGTAATTGGATCTGGTGGTGTTAAAATTGCAGCAGTTGCAAAAATCATAACAACTACATACTTTCTTCTATCTCTAAGAAACTTTGCGTCAATGACACCGACTCTAGCTAATAAGCTAAGAATCACAGGAAGCTGAAAACTAATTCCAAATGCAAAAATCAATTTCATTACTAAAGATAAATATTCATTAACCTTTGCCTCTAACTGAATTGGTAAACCTGTAGCAGCTCCCGAGCTTTCAAATGATAAAAAAAATTTAATAGCTAATGGCATAATCAAATAATAAACGAGCACACCACCAAGAAAAAATAATATTGGTGTTAATATTAAATATGGAATAATTGCTATTTTTTCATGTTTATAAAGTCCTGGTGCAATAAATTTCCATATTTGCATTAAAATGTATGGACACGTTAAAAAAAATGCCGCAAAAAATGAAACTTTTAAATATGTTAAAAATGTTTCTTGAAGTGCTGTAAATATCAATCTTCTCTCTATACCACCATCTTTTACAGCTTTAGCATACGGTTCAACAAGGAACCCGTATAAGTGTTCTGAAAAAAAATAACACACAATAAAGAATATAAATAAAAATATGAATGAATGAATTAGTCTTTTTCTTAATTCAGAAAGATGACTTACAAATCCGCCTTCATTATCAGCTTTGGTCATTATTTTTACCTTTGTCTTTATTTGTTTCTATATCATCAATATCTAAATCTGCTACTTCGTTTTGAATACTACTAATATATTTTTTTGCTGTTCCAATCCATGAACCAACTTTTTTTAACATAAATGGAAAATCTTTAGGACCAATAACGACAATAGCAACAGCTACGACTATTAAAATCTCAAACCAACCAATAGTGGGCATGTAATTTATTCTTTGTCTTTGGTATCTTGATTATTTTCAGAAATATTTTTTGGCTCAGTCTCATCCGTAATGTCTGTAGCCATGCCTTTTTTAAAACTTTTTATTCCTTTAGCAACGTCACCCATTAAGCTTGAAATTTTTCCTCTTCCAAACAACAGGACACCTAAAATTACAACTATTGCTATTTGCCAAATACCTATGCTCATAAATTATTATAACCTTTTTGTATATGGATTTAAAGTAACTTATTAATTATCTTCATCTGCTTTTAACGTTCCGCTCAACATTTCATCTATATTAGTATAAATGTCCTCTTTTTTTTCTTCTTGTTTTTCTTTATAAAATTTGCCCGTACCAAATATTGCACTATCAATGCTTGTGCTGTCAATTAAACCAGCAGAGCCTAATTCTTCTACTGTTGGTAAATCAGATAGTTTTTGTAAATTAAAATGACTTAAAAAAATATCTGTAGTTGCATATTGAATTGGTTTACCTGGAACATCTTTTCGTCCTTGAGGTTTAACCCAGTTAAGCTCCATTAAAATCTCAAGTGTATTAACACCAAATGCTACACCTCTTATCTCTTCAATTTCAGCTCTAGTAACAGGTTGATGATACACAATAATTGATAGCGTTTCTATTGCTGCTCTAGATAATTTTTTTTCAACAATTTTCCCTTGGTTCATCAAATTTGATAAGCTTTCTGAAGTCCTGAATGACCATCTATCCTTTATACAAACTAAATTAATTCCCCTTGATGAATATTCGTTTTGAAGTTTTTCTAGTATTTTTTTAATATTAACTTTTTTTGAAATCTTTGATTCTATTGTATCAACATCCAAGGGTTCTGATGCAGCAAAAACTATAGCTTCAACCTCTCTTTGACCTGGACTTATTTTAGAAGGGAAAATAATAATATTTTTTTTTATATTTTTTTTTATTTTTCTCATTTAATTTCTTTAATATAAATATCATCAAATAGTTTATCTTGTTTAATGGTAATGTTTCCTTCTTTAACCAATTCTAGTGATCCGGAAAAAATTCCGGCTTTACCTGTTCTTTTATTTTGTAAGCCACTATTAAAAGCTTTAGGTATCAATTCATTAATATTTTTCCAATCAATTAAATTTCCAAAAAATTCTTTAATTCTTTTAATTCCATCTTCTGTAGTGAAAACTGGTAATTTAGGTATATTCATACGCTGAAAATCTTTTGTCATAATTATTGAAGAATATGATTTTAGCAATTCATAAAGATTAAGCTTATATTCAGAACTGTAAATTGATTTTATATTACCTTTAATACCCCGCATATAAATATCTCTACCTAACCTTTTTCTTTTTAACATCTGATCTGAAAGTAAACGAATTAGTTCTAATTTTTTAAGTTGAAGTTTTAGTTTTTCAGCAACTTCTAAAACTTTAAATTCTTCTTCTGGAGTCTCTGGTAATAATAGTTTTGATTTAAGGTAAGTTAGCCATGTAGCCATAAGTAAATATTCAGAGGCAACTTCTAAGTTAAGATTTTTTTCATTTGTAATATAATCATAAAATTGATCTGCTAATTTAGTTATTGAAATATCTTCTAAGTTTACTTTTTGGGCTTTTGCAAGATCCAGCAATATATCTAAAGGACCGTTATAATTAATAAGATCCACATTAAAATTATTTGAATTATTTTCAGACATGCCAAATATTATCTTATAATGTTGTAAAATTGGGATGTTTTTTTAATTATAAAATTATCTATCAATGGTGAGTTATTAGCAACAATTAGCATTTCTTTATAATTTCCATTGCAATGTAGTACCAAATTACAACCAGCAGTAAATGCTTTTAGTGTATTTTCCTTAATAGAATATTTTAGACTCTTCATTGAAATATCATCAGACATTAAAAGACTTTTAAATTTTATATTACTTCTTATTAATTGAATAACTTTCTTAGAGTGTGTTGCGGTATTAATTTTATCTATACTTGAATAAATTACATGTGCTGTCATAGCAAAAAAACTTTTTTTATTTTTAAAGGGTAAAAAATCATTTTTAATTAAGTTGCTGAGTTTTACTTTAACGGTTGGTGTTGATTTATGACTATCAACTTTAGCCAAACCATGACCAGGTATATGTTTAATAACAGTTCCTATATTATTTTTATGAAAAACTTTAATACAAAAATTACCAATTTGGCTAACTATTTTAGGATTATTTGAAAATGACCGATCACCAATAACATTGCTGGATCCTTTAATAGCAATATCTAAAACTGGAACGGTATTAATATTTACACCTATTTGATGAAGTAAGTAAGAGGTTTTATTAATAAAAATTTTATAATAAGTATTAAATTTTTTTTTATCTTTTAAAAATAAATTTCCAAAAAAACTACCCGTTAAAGAATATGCATTAATAA
>CAJQSH010000062.1 GCA_905612505.1 uncultured Candidatus Pelagibacter sp.
GTTAGTTTGAAAATAAGATCATACCGTATATAAAATATATTTAATGAAGAAATTTATTTTATTTTTTATTTTAATATTATTTGGTCTCACACAATTTTCGTTTGCTGAGGTTATTAAAAATTATAAAGTAATTGGCAATGATAGAGTATCCAAACAAACTATTATAAATTTTACGAGTACAGAAATTAATAAAGATTTATCTCAACGTGATCTTAATATAATTTTAAAAAAACTATATGATACTACTTTTTTTCAAAATGTTTCTGTAAAAATTAATAATGGAACACTGATATTAAATGTTAAAGAATATCCGATTATTCAAGAAATTATATTTAATGGTGTAAAAGCAAAAAAAGAAATTAAAATACTTTCAGAAGCAATTTATTTAAAAGAAAAAAATCCCTACAACAAACTTTTTGTACAACAAGATGTAAATAGAATGCTTAATATTTTTAAACAATCTGGATTTTATTTTGTTAAAATTGACGTTAGAGAGGAACGCAACGTTAATGAAACTATAAACCTAATTTATGATATTGATAAAGGTGATAAAGCTTTAATCAAAAGTGTAAAATTTATTGGTGATAAGAAATTTAAAAATAGAAAACTGCATAGCATTATTACTTCAGAAGAAAATAGATTTTGGAAATTTTTATCACGAGGTAAATATCTAGATGTTGAAAGAATTAATTTAGACAAAAGACTTTTAAAAAATTTCTATTTAGACAAAGGATATTATCAAGTTAATGTTGAAAATGCTTATACTCAAATTCTAGATAAAAAGAGTTTTTCTGTAGTTTTTAAAATTAATGCAGGTAATAAATTTATTTTTAATGATTTCAAAGTTGAAATGCCAAGTGATTTTGACCCTGAAAAATTTAAAAATATATACAAAGTTTTTGATGAGTTAAAAAATAAAACTTACTCTAATCAAAAAATAAAAAAAATTTTAAATGAAATTGATTTAATTGCTCTTTATGAAAATTATGAATTCATTGATGCTAAAGTAACGGAAAGTATTATTGGTGAAAACAAGATTGATTTTAATTTTAAAATTATAGAATCTAAAAAATTTTATGTTGAACGTATTAATATTTTAGGAAATAATATAACCCAAGAAGAATTTATCAGAAATCAGTTGATTGTTGATGAGGGAGACCCGTTTAACAATTTATTACATAACAAATCAATAAATAAACTTAAAGCTGCTGGTATTTTTTCATCTGTTAAATCTGAGGTTGTAGATAGTGAAAATGATTATAAAAAAATTATTGATATTACAATAGAAGAAAAACCTACTGGCGAAATTAGTGCTGCTGCTGGAGTTGGAAGTACTGGTTCAACTCTTGCTATAGGAATAAAAGAAAATAATTTTAATGGTAAAGGTGTACAATTAAATGCACAATTAGCTATATCTGCAGATACTATAAAAGGATTGTTTGCTTATACTCACCCTAATTTTGCATACAGTGATAGATCTGCTACTGCCTCAATAGAAAACACCATTACTGATAAAGAAAAAGATTATGGTTATAAAAGTACACTACAAAAAGTTGCTATTGGCACAGGTTATGAACAATATAAAGATTTGTATTTTTCACCTGCAGTTTCTATTTCGAGTGAATCTTTAACAACAACAGCAACAGCTTCTGAAAATTATAAAAAACAAGAAGGTTCTTATTTTGATACTATTTTTGGATATAATTTAACATACGATAAAAGAAATTCTCCATACCAACCCACAAGTGGATTTAGAAGTAACTGGCTCCAAATGTTACCAGTAGTTTCCGATGGTTCACCAATATTAAATGGTTATGAGATTACAGGTTATAAGGAATTGATGGATGACATGATACTAACTGCTGGTTTTTATGCTCGAGCTATTAATTCACTTTCAGGTGATGATGTTAGAGTTTCTAAAAGACTATTTATGCCTAAGAATAGGTTGCGTGGTTTTGAGCCTGGTAAAGTAGGACCTAAAGATGGATCTGATTATGTTGGTGCTAATTATATAACTTCATTTAACATTTCAAGTACCATACCATATATTTTACAAACAATGGAGAACATCGACCTTAAAGTATTTGTGGATGCTGCAAATATGTGGGGTGTAGATTATTCAAGTACTGTTGGTGAAAGTAATAAAATTAGATCGTCACTTGGTGCAGCTGTAGAACTATTAACGCCAGTTGGACCGCTGAGCTTTTCACTATCCCAGGCAATATCTAAAGCTGGTAGTGATAAAACAGAAAGTTTTAGATTTCAGCTAGGAACAACATTTTAATGAAATACATTAGAACTTCGTTGTTAGTGATATTGCTATTGTTTATTCAATCTTTCACCATAGCTAACTCTGAAATTAAAATTGCAATAATTAATATGAAAGTTTTAGTAGACAAATCAGTAGTAGGAAAATCTATACAAAATCAATTAAATAAAAACAATAAAATAAATATTGGATATTTTAAAAGTAAAGAAAAAGAGCTTAAATTAAACGAAGAAAAACTCATAGCACAAAAGAATGTTATATCCAAAGAAGAATATGGAAAAAAAATTATAATACTTAAAAAAAAAATTAATGAATATAGAAAAGATAAAGTTAGCAGAATTGATAAATTAAATAATCAAAAAATAAGCGCTCTTGCGAAATTATTAAAAGAAATAAGTCCATTATTAACCAAATATTCTAAAGATAATAATATTTCTATAATTTTAGATAATAAGAATATTGTTGTTGGTAAAACTGAACTCAATATAACTGATGATATTTTAAAAATATTGGATAATAAAATTAAAAAAATAGATATTAAATAATGTCACTCAGATTGAACAAGGAAGAGATAACTAAATTGCTACCACATAGAGAGCCAATGTTGTTAATAGACGAGCTTATAAATATTAAAAAACTTTTTTCTGCAACTGCTATTGTCAATGTTAAAAAAAATAGTTTCTTTGTTCAGGGACATTTTCCAGGTAATCCTGTAATGCCAGGAGTTTTAATCGTAGAAGCATTTGGTCAGGCTGCTGCTGCACTCACAGCTGATGGAATAGATAAAGATGTTTATGAAAATAAGCTTGTCTTTTTGATGGGCATAGAAAAAGCTAGATTTAGAAATCCAGTTATCCCAGATTGTAAATTGGAGCTACATATAGAGGCTACAAGGTCACACGGAAGAGTCTGGAAGTATAAAGGTGAAGCAGTTGTTGATGGTAAAAAAATGGCTGACGCTCAATGGTCAGCAACTATAGTCGATAGAAAATAATTAGTAACATTTCTTGATAAGTAATTATTAATAATTTTGATAAGAACTTTGGAAATGATTAACCCTTTTTTTAAAAAAAAAAGTCCCTTTACGATAGACGAACTCTTAACTATATCTAATATTGAGAGTAAAAAAAAATTTAACAAAACTAAAATTTTAGATATTAAAGACTTAGTCACTGCTACTCATAAAGATATTACCTTTTTTCATTCAAAAAAATATGAAAAATCAGCCTCTGAAACTAAAGCATCTTACTGTATTACTACTGAAAAGCTTTCTTCCATCTTACCCAACAATTGTATTAAAATAATTGTTAACAATGTTTTGATTGCTACTGCAAAAATTACAAAAACATTTTATCCTGAATCTGTAACAGACGATTTTGACTCAAGTGTTAAGAATATAAACAAAACTTCTTTTAGTAAAAAAGTTAAATTTGGTCAAAATGTTTTAATTGGAAAAAATGTTAAAATAGGAAAAAATTGTTTAATTGGACATAATTCCATTTTGGAAAGCAATGTAGTTATTGGAAATAATTGTTCTATTGGATCTAATGTAATAATTAGAAATACAATTATTAATAATGATGTTAATATTTTAGATAGTTGTGTCATTGGAAAAAAAGGTTTTGGTTTTTTCCCAGACAAGGAAAAAAATTTTAGATACCCACACATTGGAATTGTAATTATCAATGATAATGCTGAAATAGGTTGTGGATGTACAATTGATAGAGGCTCAATGTCCAATACAATAATAGGTAAAAATACTTACTTAGATAACCAAATTCATATAGCTCATAATAACAAGATTGGCGATAATTGTATTATTGCCGGACAAGTTGGTTTTGCTGGAAGCTCTTCATTGGGTAATAATGTTATGATTGGTGGTCAAGCGGGAATTTCTGGTCATTTAAAAATAGGTAATAATGTTAAAATTGCTGGTGGTAGTGGGGTAATAAAAAACATACCCGACAACTCAAGAGTAATGGGTTATCCAGCGAAAGATTTAAAAGATTTCATTAAGGATAACAGATAAATGATTCATAAAACTGCAATTATTGACCCTAAAGCAAAAATTTCAATATCAGCAAATATAGGGCCATACACAATTATAGGCCCAAATGTTGAAATTGGTGATGATGCTCTAATTCAATCTCATGTCAATATTAATGGTCATACGATAATCGGTAAAAATAATAAAATTTATGCATTTGCCTCTATAGGTAGTGATCCACAAGATATGAAATACAATAATGAAAAAACAAAACTTATAATAGGTGATAATAATACAATAAGAGAGCATGTAACAATTAACACAGGCACAGCCCAAGGTGGTGGATTAACAACAATGGGTAATAATAACTTAATTATGATTAGTGCTCATATTGCGCACGATTGTATTATTGGCAGTAATATTGTTATAGCTAATAACGCCGCAATAGCTGGTCATGCGGAGATAAGTGATCATGTCGTTATCGGTGGTAACTGTGGTGTACAACAATTTACAAGAATAGGTAAAATGGCAATGATTGGTGGAATGACTGGTGTTTCAAGAGATGTTATACCTTATGGATTATCAACTGGTAATCGTAATTATTTAAATGGAATTAATATAGTAGGATTAAGAAGAGGCAAGGTTTCAAACAAGGTGATTATAGGTCTTACCGATGCTTATAAAGAAATATTTAGAACCGAAAACTTAAATGAAAATTTAAATAAATTAAATGGAGACTTCAAAGATAATTCCTTAGTAAAAGATGTGTTAGAATTTATCAATAAAGATAAAAAAAAACCTATTTGTACACCTTTTTCAAAATAAAATGATTGGATTGTTTCTAGGTAGTACAGATTTTCCAAAATTAATATTAGATAAGATTAAAAAAGAAAAAAAGAAATACTTTTTAGTAGACTTAACTAGAAATAATATGTTTAAAAAAGATAAAAATTGTTATTTTATTAGTATTGGTAAGTTTGGTCAGATTCTTAAATTAATCAAAGATAAAAAATGCAAAAAAGTATTATTTGCTGGAAAAATTGATAAACCAAAAATCTCAAACATTAAACTGGATGTAAAAGGCGTCTATTATATTCCAAGGATCATTAAAGCTTCTAAGTTAGGTGATGCTGCAATATTAAAAGAATTGATAAAAATTTTAGCTGAAAATAAGATTAAAGTAATTAAATCAAATGCGTTTAATCCAGAACTAACATTGTCAAAAGGCAATTATAGCAAAATAAAACCTCATAAATTTGAATTAATTGATATAAAAAAAGGAATTAATTCATTAAAAAATTTGAATGCACACAACCATATCCAGGCCTTAGTTATTAGAAATAACACTATTATTGCAAAAGAAACGACAAAAGGAACAAAAAAAATGTTGCAATCAATTAAAAAAGTTAAAAATCATCAAGGTATTTTAATTAAATTTCCTAAAAAGAAGCAAGACCTTAGAGCAGATCTACCAACAATTGGACTTGACACATTAAAAGATTGTAAACAAGCAGGTATTAAAGGAATTGTTTTAAAATCAAAGCAAAATATATTTATTGATAGAAGTAAAAGTATAAGCTTTGCAAATAAAAATAAGATTTTTATTACAATTAAATGAAAAAAATATTTATAGTAACAGGTGAACCTTCTGGAGATAAACTTGCCTCAACAGTTATATCTAAACTCAAACAAAGTAATCCACATGTTGAATATTTAAGTGTAGGGGGTACTCATCTTAATTCATTAGGTATTAAGTCAATTTTTGACTTAAAAGAAATTACTTACATGGGCTTTACAAGTGTTTTGTTAAATATATTTAAGATCAAGAATAAGATTAATAAAACTGTAGAAGAAATTATTAAATTTAATCCAGATATTTTATTTACAGTTGATAGTCCTGATTTTACACTAAGAGTTGCTGAAAGAGTTAAAAAAATTAATAAAAATATAAAAACGATACATTATGTGGCTCCACAAGTGTGGATATGGCGTGAAGGTAGAGTTAAAAAATTTAAGAAATTTGTTGATCATATGCTTCTATTATTTAATTTTGAAAAAAAATATTTTGATAAAGAAAATATACAAAATACTTTTGTTGGTCATCCATTACTTGAACCAAATATTAAATCTAAGATAGACCTATCTTCATTAATTACTAAAAATAAAAAAATTATATCAATTTATGCAGGTAGTAGAAATTCTGAAACTAATGTTCTTTTACCGATACTTGAGGACTTCATTAAGATGATGAATAAAAAATTTAATAATTATATTTTTATTTTTCATGCCACAAATGAAAATAAAAATTTAATAATTGATTTTATCAAAGATAATAATATTGACAATTCTCAAGTAATTTCAGATGACAATATAAAGTCACAAATATTATCTATTTCTGTATTTGCAGTAGCAAAATCAGGTACAGTATCACTTGAAATTTGTAATGCTAGTATAGCATCTATCATAATTTATAAAATTAATATGATTAATTATTTTATTATGAAATTATTAGTTAAAGTAAATTTTGCTAATATTATAAATATTATTAACAATAAAGAAATTATACCTGAATTATTACAAGGAGAGTGTAATGCTAAAGAAATATATAATTCAGTTGTTTACTTTTTAAAAAATCCAAAATTTATGCAAAAACAAATTGAACAATGTAGATTAACTTTAAAAGAAATAAAATCTAAAGATACTTCATCAGAAAATGCTGCAAAAGTTATAATTAATTATCTTTAACAATTTACTATTTTAAAGTTTAATTATCAAATATGAATTTTATTAATATAAATTTTTTTTTCTTTAATATATTCTTACTTTTGTTAAAGGGGTTTTCTTACATTCTTCAGATTTTAGTTTTCCTAGCACGCTAACTGCAAACACTACAAACTTTGTATTACTTTCTGAGTCTGGTGCCACACTAACTGTAAGTGGTTTTTCTACAGATGTGCTTATAACCATAGAAAGAATTATTAAAAGTAATAATGATTTTGAAAATAATTTAAAAATTAAAGCATATAAAATTTACTAAATAACTTTTTTTAATCTTTTTAATACATCATCTTTATCAAGAGATTTAACTATATCATAAACACCAGGTCCAAACTTCGATCCTGTTAAAGCTACTCTTAATGGTTGACCAACACCTTTGAAATTTGTTTCATGGAATTTTATAAGATCATTTATAATAGGTTCCAAAGTTTCCTTGCTTAGATCTTTTAATTCTTTAACTTTATTAACAAACTCAGATATTATTTTTTTTGCTTTATCATCAATTAGTTTTAAATCTTCTTTATTAAAATTTACCTCATTAAAAATTATATATTTAGCATTATTGTATATATCTTCTAGTGTTTTAGCTTTATTTTTAAGAAATACTAAAGAAGGTTTAATTTTTCCCTCTATGTCAGGTTGAATTTTTTCTTTGAATAATTCACAGTATTTAACAAAGTGATTATAAAGCTCATTTTCATCAATAGTCTTAATATAATGTTCATTCATTGATAGGATACGGCTCATATTTAACTTAGATGGAGATTTACCAATGCCTTCTAAATTAAAATATTTAATACTTTCTTCTAAAGTAAATATTTCCTTATCTTTGTATGACCAACCAAGTCTCAGCAAATAATTTCTTAAAGCATCAGGCATTATCCCTATTTTTGAAAAATCTTCTAAAGTAGAAGCATTATCTCTTTTAGATAATTTTTTGCCTTCTATAGTGTGAATTAGAGGAATATGAGCAAAAAATGGTAAATTCCATTTCATAGCCAAATATATTTGAATTTGTTTAAAAGTATTTATTTTATGATCATCACCTCTAATAATGTGAGTCATATTCATTTGATGATCATCTACAGTTGCTGATAGATTGTAAGTAGGCGTTCCATCATTTCTTAAAATAATAAAATCTTCTATAGTGATATTTTGAATCTCAACATCTCCTTGCACCAAGTCTTTCAGTGTAGAAGATTCCTCAGTTTTACTTTTAAATCTTATAACTGGTTTAATATTTTTTAAAGCATCATCCTCATTTAAATTTCTACACTTTCTATTATAAGTATAGGGAAGTTTTTTTTGTTTAGCTCTTTTCTTCTGATCATCTATTTCTTCTATTGAGCAATAACACTTATAAGCAAACCCATTCTTTAATAGTTCGTTAGCTACATTTATATGATCATTTATTTTTGTAGACTGAATATACTCTTCCCCTTCATGTTCTATACCAATCCATTTTAAAGATTCTATAATTTGAATTTTATGCTCATCTTTTGATCTTTCTTTATCTGTATCTTCAATTCTTAGGTGAAAAGTTCCATTTTGATTTTTTGAATATAGCCAATTAAATAAAGCAGTTCTTACACCACCGATATGAAGGGAGCCAGTTGGAGAGGGAGCAAATCTTGTTGCTACTTTAGACATGTGAAGTTTTTAGACTATTTTGTTAGAAGTTTCTATATAAAGATACTAAAACACCTTGAACTTTTACTCTATCAGGACCAAATATCTTAGTTTCATAATTTCTGTTAGCACTCTCAAGAGCTATAGTTTTACCTTTTTTTCTAATTCTCTTTAGCATTGCTTCATGTTCATCAATCAAAGCAACTACAATTTTTCCATTATCAGCAGTATCAGTTCTTTTAATTATAACAGTATCACCTTCATTAATTCCTGCTTCAATCATTGAATCACCCTGTACTTTTAATCCAAAATATTGACCATTATTTTCAAGATTACTCGGCAGAGGTATTCTAGAAACTTCATTTTGAATTGCTTCAACAGGTGTACCTGCTGCAATTTTACCTAATACAGGTATATACATTCCTTCAGAGTTATTATCCTCTTCATCTAAACCACCTTTAATTACGCTCGGTGAAAAACTATTATAAATATCATTTGCGGATGCCGTCTCTGGAAGTTTTATTACCTCTAAAGCTCTTGCTTTATGGGGAAGTCTTCTAATGAAACCTCTTTCTTCTAATGCACTAATTAATCTATGAATACCCGATTTTGACTTTAAGTTAAGAGAATCTTTCATTTCTTCATAAGATGGTGAAACACCAGAAGTTCTCAACTTCTTGTTAATAAATAAAAGTAGGTTTTTTTGTTTTTTAGTTAGCATAAGAACAAATAAAGTACAAAATCTGTTCTACAAGTGTTCTTCTATTTAAACAATAGCTAAAAAGTGTTTAAAATAGAGGTTTATTTGACTAAAGAACTGAAAAAATAGAATTATTATCCAAATTTTTTAAAAGTGATTCACCAATTAAAAAAGTTTTAATTTTTGTTTTATTATTTATCTCAAGGAGTTCTTCTTTAGTTTTAATTCCACTCTCTGAAATTAATGGTTCAGAGTGATTAATTAAAATATTATGAATATCATAAGTTGTATTTATATCTGTCTTTAAAGTTTTAAGGTTTCTATTGTTAATACCAATTAAAGCTTCTTTAAATTTGAGAGCTTTTTTTGCTTCTTGAACTGTATGTACCTCGACAATTACAGACATGTTAAGTTTTAATGCTTCTTCATATAATTCATTAGCAAGCTCATCTGAAATACCTGCTAATATAATTAATATTGCATCTGCGCCATGACTTCGTGCCCAGTAAATTTGATACTTATCTATAAAAAAATCTTTACATAAAACAGGAAGATTCATTTTTTCAGAACCCTTGACAAAAGCAATATGCATCATTTGTCCTAAGAAAAATTTTTCCTCAGTTAAAACAGATAAACATGTAGCATTATTATCTTTATAAATATTTGCTATTTTAATTGGACTATAATCTTTTATAATTATACCAGCCGATGGGCTCGCTTCTTTCATTTCAGCAATAATTGAAATCTTATCATTATCTATATTGTCTTGAATTTTTTTCTTAAAATCATAAAATTTTCCATCGTACATATCTTCATAGTCATTCATATTGGCCATCAATCTCTCAATAGGTACAAGTTTTTTTCTATTTTCAATTTCTATAATTCTATTATCAATTATTTTTTCTAATGTATTTTTAGTCATTTTGTACTCTTTTTAAGTTTTCATATGTTTTTCCTGATAAGATATGTTTTCTAGCATCCTCATAGGCATTATTAAATGAAGAATGTTTTTCTGCAACAATTAGTCCAGCAGCAGTATTTAAGCAAACTGCTTTAGAAAAATCATTATCTTTACCTTTAAATATATCAACCATTTTAGCCGCATTAAATTCAGCATCATCTCCCAACAAATCATCAAATTTATTTGCATCTATATTTAATTCCTTGGGATCAATAGTAATTTCTGAAATTTTACCATCCTTTAATTGTACTACATTTGTTTTTGCATAAGGTGATATTTCATCTAAACCATCTTCACTATTCACAATCCAGGCAAATTTTATATCCAAGTTTTTTAAAGCTTCAGCAAAAATTTTGAGTAATTTTTTATCATAAACGCCAACAACCTGTCTCTCCACAAGAGCAGGGCTACTTAAAGGACCTATCATATTAAATATTGTTCTTTTACCTATTTTTTTTCTTGTTGGCCCAACAAACCTCATTGCACTGTGATAATTTGGTGCAAACATAAAACCAAAGTTGTTTTTGCTTATTTTCTCTTCAATATCCTTTGGCTCTAAATCAATCTTGATATTTAAAGCTTCTAAAACATCCCCAGATCCGCATTTAGATGAAACTGCTTTATTTCCATGTTTTGCAACCTTAATTCCCATACTAGCTAATAATAGAGCAGAAGCTGTTGATATGTTGAGTGTATTCATTCCATCACCACCAGTTCCACATGTATCAACACAGTCTTTAGCGTTAACTCTTTTAGATCTATCTCTTAAAACGTAAACACCCCCAGCTATCTCATCCGAAACCTCACCTTTTGCTGAAAGTAGAGTCAAAAAATCAAATATTTCATCATTAGAAGCTTTACCCTGCATTAGTATTTCAAATGCATCTTTACTTTCATCAAAGGATAAATCTTGTTTATTTTTTAACTTTTCTAGAAACTTCTTCATTAGTTTTTGTAATTAATAAAATTTTTTAATATCCTTATACCAATAATAGTTTTTATACTTTCGGGGTGAAATTGAACACCATGAATATTATATTTTATATGTTTTACCCCCATTATAATTCCATCCTCAGTTTGAGCAGTAATTTCAAGTTCATTAGAGAGGGTTTTTTTATCGATAATTAAGCTGTGATATCTTGTTGCCACAAATTTAGAGGGAAGATTTTTCAATATACCAATCCTGTTTGATTTTATTAGACTAGTTTTTCCATGCATTAATTTTTTAGCTTGAACTATTTTTGAACCAAATACTTGTCCAATAATTTGATGACCCAGACAAACACCTAGAATTGGAATTTTTTTATGTAGAGATTTAACAATCTTAATACAATTTCCAGATTGATTTGGACTACCAGGACCGGGTGATATAACAATTCTGTCATACTTATTTTTAATTATTTGTTTATCAGTAATTTCGTCATTTCTTATAACATCAACTTTTACTTTTAATGATGACAAGTAATGATACAAGTTAAATGTAAAACTATCGTAATTATCAATTAATATAATCTTCATTATTTTAGAGCATTAAGTAAAGCTTTTGCTTTATTTACAGTTTCTTCATATTCTTTAACAGGGTTGCTATCAGCAACTATTCCAGCACCTGCCTGTACATAAAATTTATTATTTTTTGCAACAGCCGTTCTTAAAGCTATACAAGTATCAAATTCACCATTAGCTGAAAAATAACCTATACCTCCAGCGTAAACCTTTCTTTTTGTGGACTCAAGTTCGTCAATAATTTCCATAGCTCTAATTTTAGGTGCTCCAGATACAGTTCCGGCTGGAAAACCAGCAAGTAAAGACTTAAATTTTGAATATTTTTTATTATAAACACCCATTACATTAGAAACTATATGCATTACATGTGAGTATTTCTCGATAATAAAACTTTCAGTTACTTTCACAGTGTTTATTTTAGAAACTTTTCCAGCATCGTTTCTACCCAAATCAAGTAACATCAAGTGTTCGGAAAGCTCTTTTTTATCTTGAAGTAGATCTCTTGCAAAAAAATTATCTTCTTTAGAATTTTTACCTCTCGGTCTAGTTCCTGCTATTGGTCTAACGGTAATTTTATTATTCCTTAACCTAACTAAAATTTCTGGACTGGCTCCAATTATTTGAAAATCTGAAAAATTGAAAAAGTACATGAAAGGAGAAGGATTGGTGACTCTTAGTTTTTTGTAAATATCTAAAGGTTTTTTTGATAATTTAGCTTCAAATCTTTGACTTAAGACTACCTGAAAAATATCACCAATTTTAATATATTTTTTTGCTTTATTAACCATATTTAAGAATTTATTTTTAGAGGTATTAGATTTAACTACAATGTTAGTATTTGTATTTTTGCATGAATTAATTGTCTTTAGTGAAGCTTGTTTTAATAAGTCAGTAATTTCATTCTCAATTTCTAAATATTTATTTTCATAATTTGAAATTTTTTCATCATTAAAGATATTTATAATGTAAAAAATTTTTTTTTTAAGATTATCATGAATAATTACCGTTCTTGGCCTTAAGAGTCTTACATCTGGTAGCTTTAAATCATCCTTACATTTGTTTGGAATTTTTTCTATATATCTAATTGAGTCATATGAGAAATATCCAGATATCAAAGAGCAAATAGGAGGTAAGCCAGTAGGTGTTTTGAATTTGAACTCTTCTATTACTTTTTCTATTATTTTTTTAGGATCTCCTTTAATTTTTTTTTTTTTTTTATTTATAATTAAATAAGAGTTTTTATTATTAAACTCCCAAATCTTATCAGGATTTTTACCAAAAATAGTGTACCTGCCTCTTATTCTTCCTTTTTCAACAGATTCAAAAATAAAACTATTTTTCTCGTTAAGAAAATTATCAATCAAGTTTAAAATTTCACGATCGTCTTGTATATTTCTTGATGTGTAGATTATTTGGTTTTCGTTTCTTTTGTGTCGAAACTTAAAATCTTTGAAGCTTCGATTTAACATCATCTAAAATAATTTTTAACTCTAGCAAGAGTTTTTTTGTTAATAATAACCTTGTATTTATTATTTAAAAGATAATCATAAGATTGTAATATGCTATTTCTATTTTGCGCACTTGCTTCATTGGAAATTGCATTAATCTTATCAGAATTTTGAGAAATTTTTTGGTCTTCATAATTTACAATTTTAGCAATAAATACATTTTTTTTATCATCAGCAATTAAAGTAAATGTATTAACTGGTAATGAGTATAAGATCTCAATAGAATTAATTTCAAATTTTTTATTATCTTTCATTGAATTTAATTTAGTTTTTTCAATCGTACCATTTCCCAGTTTGTCAAAAGAGGTTTGGTTGAATTCTTTTTTATTTATTTGCTCAAGGATATTTTTGTTAAATTCATATTTTTCTTTTTGGTATAAAACATTTTTAATTTGTGTTTTAAATTTATCTTCATTTAAGCTGGGTAATTTACTATTAATATTATCTATTTTATAAAAAATAAATGAACCATTGTCTTCTAAGATTTCCATTTTGTCTTTTCTAGAATTATAAATTTTATTTTCAATTGTTTCTTTATTTTCAATGTTTATGTAATTTTTTTTTATTTCTGGTGTTATATTAAGTTCATTTACAATTGTTTTAAAATCTATATTTTTAGATATTTTATTTTCTATATCATCAATTTTATCAAAAAATGCTTGATTGAATTCTTCAAGGCCTGTTAAATTTTTGGGTGTAATAACGACATATGATAAATCAATATAGTCTTGTTTTAGTTTGTTTGAATTTTCATCTACAAAAATTTGCATTTCTTGATCTGTAAACTCATCTTTTTTTTTATAAAATTTATCTAAATTTATATAATCTATATCTAACTTTTTATTTTTTTCGTTATAATATTTGTTTACTAAAAACTTAGGCGATTTAGCCCCCCCACTTATGTATGTAAATAATTGTTTTTGTAGAGCATTATTTTTTAATTGTATTTCGTATATGGGTGCGGTTGTGTTATTTGTTAATAAAAATTTTTCGTAAAAAGTTCTTTGAAATTTACCATATTTATTTTGAAATTTTTTATTGTTTTTAATTATTTCAATTAATACATCTTCTGACATCGCTAAATTTAAATCTTTTATTTCTAGATTTAGCAACGTTTTAGAGATCAAAGTAGACAAAAGTTCCTCAAGTATATTTTTTTCAATATTTTCTTTTATTGCTTTTTGGCTTAAACCCGTTTGGTTTAAGTGGTCCATAAAATCTTGAGTTGAAATATTTTTGTTATTTACTTTTGCTATATTGTTTTGATTTCCAGGATTAAATCCCCTCCCGAATCCTCCAAAACCAAAAGCTATAATAATAACTAAAATTAGTAATAATCCAGCAATTTTTTTTTTGGTAAAATTTTTAAATATGCTAATCATTTTGTCATTAATATATTGATCTGTAAAATACAAAGCTATAGATTAAATTTTTCATTATGACAAATAAATATATGTATTTTATAGCTAATTGGAAAATGTATGGGAATTTATCTTCAGTAAATACATTAAATAAAGTTATTGAATTTTCAAAATCAAAAGAAATAAACAAAGGCAGATTAATTTATTGCCCTCCATACACTTTAATCGGTTCTTTTTTGAAAAAGTTCAAAAACTGTCAAATTGATATTGGAGCTCAGAATTGTCATGAAAGTGAAAGTTATGGTCCCTATACAGGCTTTGTTAATTCTTATATGTTAAAAAATATTGGTGCCAACTATGTAATTATTGGACATTCAGAAAATAGAGATAAAGATGAAAACAATAAATTAATTAATCTAAAAATTAAAAGTGCATTAAAAGCAAAATTAAAAGTTATTTTTTGTATTGGTGAAACCTTAGCTGAAAAAAGAAAAAAAAAAACACAATCAATTTTATCCAAACAAATTAAAGTTGGTTTAGACAAGGTAAAAAATAAATCGAATATTTTTATAGCATATGAGCCTATTTGGGCTATAGGCACCGGTATTGTTCCTAAATCAAAAGATCTTTTAAAAACAATTAAGTTCATTAAAAGCAAATTTAAAGATAAGTCACCAAAAGTTTTATATGGAGGTTCTGTTAATCCTCAAAATATTAAAAACTTAAAAAAAATTAATAATATTGATGGTTTTTTGATTGGTGGAGCTTCTCAAAATGCAAAAAAATTTATTGATATAGTCAAAAAAACATATAGTTAATCTTCATGGAAAACATTTTATTAGTGTTAAATATAGTGCTTGCAATTTTTCTTGTACTCTTAATTCTTATGCAAAAATCTGAAGGTGGTGCACTTGGAATTGGTGTTTCACAAGATAATTTTATGTTTTCACGATCAGCAGGAAATTTTATGACCAAAGCTACCGCTGTAGTTGCAACTTTCTTTATAATCTGTAGTCTTGGATTAACAATAATATCCAGAGGAGAGTTAACCTCAACTACATCTGTATTAGATAAAATTGAAGAAAATGCTAACGATATTCCTAAAATACCAGAAAATAATAATTAATACTTTTCAATTCATCCATAAATCTCTATAAGGTAATTCCATGGTGCGATATATCTTTGTGACCGGCGGCGTGGTTTCTTCCTTAGGAAAAGGTCTCTCTTCTGCATCACTTGCATACTTACTTCAATCAAGAGGATTTAAAGTCCGTCTTAGAAAATTAGACCCATATTTAAATGTTGATCCTGGTACAATGAGTCCCTTTCAGCACGGTGAAGTTTTTGTAACAGATGACGGAGCTGAAACAGATTTAGATCTTGGTCACTACGAAAGATTTTCAGGAACATCTGCAAAAAAAACTGATAATATTACTACAGGAAAAATTTATAGCGATGTTTTAAAAAAAGAACGTAAGGGAGAATACCTTGGAAAAACTGTACAGGTTATCCCTCACATTACTGACCGTATAAAAGAATTTATTAAAAACGATGTAGCTAAAGAAGATTTCATAATTTGTGAAATTGGAGGAACGGTTGGCGACATAGAGAGTCTTCCATTTGTTGAAGCTATTAGACAGTTTTCAAATGATGTAGGAAAAAAAAATACACTATTTATTCATCTTACTTTAGTCCCTTATATGAAGGCTTCAGATGAAATTAAAACGAAACCAACTCAACACTCGGTAAAGGAGTTAAGAAGCATTGGTATTCAACCAGATATAATTATTTGTAGATCTGAAAGAGCGATTCCTTTGGATCAAAGAAAAAAAATATCTTTATTTTGTAACGTAGATATTAAAAATGTAATTGAAACTGTAGATGTAAAAACAATTTATGAAGCGCCAATAAGTTTTAATAATGAAAATTTAGATAAACAAGTTCTTGAATATTTTAAAATTAAAACAAGAAAAAAAGTTAATTTAAATCCATGGAAAAAAATTACAAAAATTGTTTTACATACTAAAAAATCTGTAAATATTGCAATTGTAGGTAAATATATTGGGTTAAAGGATGCCTATAAATCTTTAGATGAAGCCTTAACACACGGTGGTATTCATAATAATTTAAAAGTTAATTTAATTAGAATTGATTCTGAAAAATTAAATATTTCAGAAATTAAAAATAAACTTAAAGATGCAGCAGGTATTTTAATACCAGGTGGTTTTGGTAAAAGAGGTACAGAAGGTAAAATAGAAGCTATTAATTATTCAAGAAAAAACAAGATTCCATTTTTGGGTATTTGTTTTGGAATGCAAATGGCTATTATTGAATTTGCAAGAAATCAACTCAATATTAAAAAAGCAACATCAAGTGAATTTGGTCCAGGTGGTTCACCAATCATCGGCTTAATCAACGAATGGAATAAAGATGGAAAAATAATAAAAGGTACAGATAAAGTTTTGGGTGGAACTATGAGACTTGGTCTTTATGAGGCTAAATTAAAAGACAATTCATTGATCAAAAAAATTTATAAATGTAAATCCATTAAGGAGAGACACAGACATAGGTATGAAATTAATATTGCTTATAAAGACCAATTTGAAAAGAATGGCATGATTTTTTCAGGTTTATCTCCAGATATGAAATTACCTGAGATAATTGAATTAAAAAATCATCCATGGTTTATTGGCGTTCAGTTTCACCCTGAATTTAAATCTAGACCTTTAGCACCACATCCATTATTCTCTTCATTTATCAAAGCAGCTAAAAATCATAAATGAAAAATATTAAAGTAAATTGTGGAAATATAGAAATTTCAAATAATAATAATATTTGTATTATAGCAGGTCCTTGTCAGCTTGAAACTGAGCAGCATGCCATGGATATGGCAGGCAAGATTAAGGAAATTACTTCTAAGTTTAAAATGGGCTTTATCTATAAAACATCTTTTGATAAAGCAAACCGTACAAGCCTGAAAGGCAAAAGAGGAGCCGGTCTTCATGAATCTCTACCAATTTTTGATAAAATAAGAAAAGAATTAGATGTTCCTATATTAACAGATATTCACAATGCAGAGCAATGTTCGATCGTAGCAAACCATGTTGATATACTACAAATCCCAGCTTTTTTGTGCAGACAAACAGATTTATTAATTGCTGCAGCTAAAACAGGTAAAATTATTAATGTCAAAAAAGGTCAATTTCTTGCTCCTTGGGATATGGTAAATGTAACAAAAAAAATTGCTGATTCAGGAAACACTAATATTTTAGTCACAGAAAGGGGTGCAAGTTTTGGTTACAATACTTTAGTCTCTGACATGAGATCATTACCCATCATGGCTAAAAATGGTTATCCTGTAATCTTTGATGCAACACATTCCGTTCAACAACCTGGTGGATTAGGTGATACCAGTGGTGGACAAAGAGAGTTTGTGGAATATTTGGCAAGAGCAGCAGTTGCAGTTGGTGTCGCTGGTGTTTTTATTGAAACTCATCAAGATCCTGACAATGCACCATCTGATGGACCCAATATGGTTCCGCTAGATAAGTTAGAGAAATTACTATCTCAACTATTTGAAATTGATAATTTAATTAAAAAATAAATGAGTAAAATTTTAAAGATAAGAGCCAGGCAAGTTTTTGACAGCAGAGGAATTCCTACAATTGAAGCAGAAGTGCACACTAAAAATTTAAGCGCATCAGCAATTTGCCCTTCTGGCGCATCAACAGGCACATATGAAGCTTTTGAAAAAAGAGATAAAAATAATAAGAAATATTTAGGCAAAAGTGTTTTTAGTGCTGTGAACTTAGTTAAGACAAAAATTTCAAAAAAACTTAGAGGCTTAAATATTCACGACCAAGTACGTATCGATACAACTTTAATTAATCTTGATGGTACAAGACAAAAGACAAACTTAGGAGCAAATGCTATTTTGGCAGTATCGATGGCTGTAAAAAAACTTTCTGCAAAAATTAAAAAAGTACCTCTCTACAAAACTTTTTTAATAAAAGATAGTTATAAATTACCCTATCCATTAATGAATATTATTAATGGTGGAGCTCATGCTAACAATGGACTAAGAATTCAAGAATTTATGATTAGACCCGATAAGGCTAAGAGTTTTTCAGAAGCCATGAGAATTTGTTTTATTGTAATTAATAATTTAAGAGATTTAATTAAGAGAAAAAAACTATCAACATCAGTTGGTGATGAAGGTGGTTTTGCTCCAATGATAAACAGTAATGAGCAAGCATTAGATCTAGTGGTAGAAGCAATTAAAAAATCAGGCTTTAAAAATGGAAAAGATGTATCAATATGCTTAGATGTAGCTGCCAATGAATTATATAAAAAAAATAAGTATTCAATTCACTCAAAAAAATACATCTCAATTGATGAGTCAATTAAAAAATATCAAAAAATAATTAACAAATATAAAATTAAATCTATCGAAGATCCATTTGCAGAGAACGATTGGTCAGCATGGAGTAAAATAATGAAATCTATAAAAAACGTTCAAATAGTTGGGGATGATCTTTATGTAACAAATTTAGAGAGGCTTAAAAAAGGTTTCTTAAACAATTCATCTAACTCTATATTGATTAAACTTAATCAAATTGGAACAGTTTCAGAAACACTTGAAGTTATAAAGTTTGCTCAAATTATTGGTTATAAAACAATTATCTCACACAGATCTGGAGATAGTGAAGATACGTTTATAGCTGACCTTGCGGTAGGAACAAATTCAAATCAAATAAAAACTGGTTCTCTGACTAGATCTGAAAGAGTTGCTAAATATAATCAATTACTACGGATAGAAGAAGAACTTGGTAAAAAGGCTAAAATGAATAAAATTTAATAATGTTTAATAAAATTAAAAACAATTATTTTTTATTAATTTCTACTTTTTTAATACTCTATTTTTTCTTTAATCTCTTAGATGGTGAAAGAGGTCTTTTTTCATATTATAAAAAAAAAGAAATTTTAATCCTATTACATAATGAAGAAACAGATTTAACAAGTAAAATTAAAGACCTTAATTTTAAAAACTCTTTATTAAGTGATAAGTTAGATCTTGATTATATTGAAATACTTATTAGAGAAAAGTTTTTGTTTGGCAAAGAAGGTGAGACCCTTTATATAATAAAAAATAATGACGATTAGACATCCTCAAAATGTTAACAAACCTATTAATCCAATTAAAAAGAAACCTTATTGGATTCGATCCAAATTAGTCAATAGCAAAGAATTTTTCTTAACAAAAACTATCGTTAATAACAACAATTTAGTAACCGTTTGTCAGGAAGCAAATTGTCCAAATATTACAGAGTGCTGGAGCAAACGTCACGCAACATTTATGATTATGGGAGATACATGTACTAGAGCTTGTGCATTTTGTGATGTTAAAACCGGTAAACCTGGAAAATTAGATCCATTAGAGCCAGTGAAGATTGCTGAGGCAGTGAATAAACTAAATCTTAAACATGTAGTGATAACCTCTGTTGATAGAGACGATTTAGAAGATGGCGGAGCAAATCATTTTTTTGAGGTCATTAATCAAACTAGAAAACATAATCCAAATACATCTATTGAAGTTTTAACACCTGATTTTCTTAGAAAAGGAGATGTATATAAAAATGTATTAAAAGCAAATCCTGATGTTTTTAATCACAACATTGAAACTGTACCTAGACTTTATATAAGAGTAAGACCTGGTTCTAGATACTTTTCATCTTTAGAACTTTTAAAAAATGCAAAACTTGTTAATAGAAATGTTTTTACTAAATCAGGACTAATGGTTGGGCTAGGTGAAAAAAAAGAAGAAATTGTCCAAGTAATGGATGATTTAAAAGCAGCAGAGGTAGATTTTTTAACCATAGGTCAGTATCTGCAGCCCTCTGCTAAACATCATCCTTTAGATCGTTATTATCATCCAGATGAATTTAAAGAGTTAGAAACTATTGCAAAATCAAAAGGCTTTTTATTAGTTTCTTCCACACCTTTAACCAGATCTTCATATCATGCAGATGAAGATTTTACTCAATTACAGAAAAATAGATTAAAAAATTAATGCCTAAAGCTTCAGTAAATCGTTTAATTGAATGTGATAAAAATCAACTAATTAATCTAGTTCTAGATATAGAAAAGTATCCTACATTTGTACCATATTGCAAAGACGCAAAAGTTTATGAAAAAAATGAAGTTGGAAATTTTATAAATATTATAGCTGACCTAACAATAGGAAAGGGTCTATTTAAAGATACTTATAAAAGCGATGTTAAGTTTAATAAAAAAGATAACTCTATATATGTAACTAATATAGGTGGTCCTCTTAAACATTTAGATAATAGATGGAATTTTAAAGATCATAAGGAGGGTACGGAAATTCATTTTGATGTAAATTTTGAAATTAAAAATAAATTCTTAAATATTCTAATGACCAAATCTTTTCAATATGGATTAGATAAAATTGCTGATGCTTTCCAAAAAAAAGCAAATGAATTATTTGCTGTTCAAAATTAAGTTTAAAGATTTTCTAACTGTCTCTTTTTGAATAAACGAACGATTTTTGTTTTTAAAAAAAAATTCATAAACATTAATTTTTTTTCCTTTTTTAACTCCAATATATACTAATCCAACAGGTTTAAGTTTTGTACCACCATTTGGTCCAGCAATACCTGTGATCGATACAGATATATTTGCATTACTAATTTTACTAAGATTTTTAACCATCGATATGCAGCATTCTTTGCTAACAGCACCATATTTAATGATAACTTTTTTTGAAACTTTGAGAACATTTATCTTTGCTTTATTTGAATATGTAATAAAACCTAAATTAAATACTTTAGACGATCCACTTACTGAAGTAATTGTGCTTGCTAACATTCCACCTGTACAAGATTCTGCAAATGCAATTGTAAGTCTTTTTTTATGTAATTTTGAGATTATTTTGTAAGCTAAATTTTTCATTACAAGACGAATTGTTTTAAGAAAATAAAACAAATTAGTGTTAATACAACGTAAAATCCTGCACAGATATCATCCATAATTACACCAAAGCTGTTTTTGAAGTTTTTATCAAAAAAATTTACAGGAAAAGGCTTCATTATATCAAAATATCTAAAAAGAATAAAAAATATGGCATAGTAAATAATAGTTTCACCACTCTCATTTGTTGAGGTATGATAAATTTCATAAAGATATATTGGTATAGATTGTCCTAAAAACTCATCAATAATTATTTCTCTTGGATCTTTATTTTTGCTGTTTTTAATATGACTTGAGATAGCATAAAAAGAATAAATAAAAATAATTATTAACACTACTAGAATTAAATTTGATGAAATATTTAGAACATGAAAGAAATAAAAAAGAATAACAGTTGTTGCTAGAGAGCCAAAAGTTCCAGGTATAAATTTTATTTTACCCAAACCCAACATTGTTACAAACAAAGTATTTAATGTTTTAATCATATTTAATTACAGAAGCAATTACCTCGCAAGCTATAGCTTTTTCTTTTCCAATTACACCTAATTTTTCAGTCGTTTTGCCTTTAATGTTAATTTGTGAAGGTGAAATATTACATAGTTTTGATATACAGTTTATAATTTGCTTTTTATATTTTTGAATTTTAGGTTTCTGAGTAATAATATTAATATCAATATTATTAATTAAAAAACCGTTTTTTTTTGTCTGGTTAATTATTTTTGTTAATAAAATTGTTGATCTAATATTTTTAAATTTTTTATTTTTATCTGAGAATTTTTCACCAATATCACCCATATTGCAAGCCCCAAGAATTGCATCTATTATCGCATGCAATACAGGGTCTCCATCTGAGTGCCCCAACGTTCCAAGCGTGGAAGGTATTTTAATTCCACCAAGATATAATTTTTTATTTCGTACCAACCTATGTATATCAAAACCAATGCCGTATTTTGTCGAATTTCTAATTTTCATATCAGAATTTATTGTAATTTTATTATTATCAATTTCACCTTTAATTATCTTTATTTTATTTCCCGCTCTTATAAATAAACTTGAATCATCGGTAATATGTGAATTTTTATCACTTTGTAATTCATATAATCTTTTATAGTTAAACGCTTGTGGTGTTTGTGTTAGATAAATATTAGCTCTATTTAAATTTAAAACTTTATTTGATGTTTTTTCTTTAACTGAATCATTTGTTTGAATAGCAGGAATTACACATTCATTTGATTTTAATTTCTTTGTTAATCTGTCTAGTAAATTTAAGGAAAAATTAGGACGAGCAGCATCATGAATCATTACATTTTTTATCTTATCCTTTTTAATGCTTTTAAGTGCCCTATAAGCTGATTCTGCTCTAGTTTTTCCACCGTCAATAATTTTTATGTCTTTAATTTTTAGTGTTTTAATGAAATTTTTATGTTTTTTATTAATTACAACAATGATTTTACTAAACTTTTCATAAACTTTAACCTTATCTATTGAGTGAAGTATTAAAGGTTTTCCCTTATATAAGGAGTATGGTTTAGGTGTTTTAGAATTAAATCTTTTACTTTCACCACCTGCTAGTATTATAAAACAATTACTCATGATTAATTTTTATATTAGTTTATTTATCTCATAATGATTGATTTTATCAAAAAGAATATATTTATTAGTTTTATATTTATAATCACATTATCTTTATGTTTTTTAACTTTTTTAACCTTTATAGACAAAGGTTTTGTTAAATTAAATGACTCAAATCTTCAGATTCTTTTAATTGTTAATATATTTTTATTGTTAATTTTTTTTATTACAATATTTTTAGAGGTTAAAGCCTCTTTAAAAATCGACGTTGATTTAAGTGGAACTAAAGCTAACAGAAAATATATAACATTTTTTGCTTTATTTACTTTAATACCATCAATATTAATTTCATTATTTTCTTTATTTCTTTTATCTTATGCGTTGGATAAATATTTTGATAAAAAAGTAACTACTGCTGTAAATAATTCGTATGAAATTGCCAAAAATTACGTAGAAAATATAAGGACTAAAACTCAATCAGAAGTTATCTTAGTTGCGTATGACTTAAATAAAAGTTCAAACTTTCTTAAAAATAATTTAAAGCAATTTAAAAATTTTTTAAACACACAAAAATTAATCAGAGATGTTGACGAAATACATATTATAGACAAAAAAGGTAATTTATTTCTTACAACTTTAGATGATATCAGTAAATATCAATATCCATTAAAAGACGCCTTGAAAATGGTCGAGGACGACGACAGACCGTTGAAGATTATAAATGCTTACAAAAATCACACAGCTTCAATAATTCGAATTAAATCCTTTGAAGATAAATACTTATATATAATTAAATATTTAGATAAAAAAATTTCTACCTACCTAACTGAGTCCGAAGAAGCTATTAATTTTTATTACACTGTAGAAAATAAACAAACTGGAATTAAAATATCATTTATCCTTATTTATTTAGTAATTGTGTCTTTGTTATTATTTTTATCAATTTCTATAGCTATTAGATTTTCTTCTAGATTTTTTAGATCAATAAATAATTTAATTATAGCCTCATCAAACATTGGAAAAGGTAATTTGGATACTAAAGTACCAGTAATAAAAGCCGATAAAGATATGGAAATTTTAAATCAAAATTTTAACTTGATGATAAATCAACTTAAAACACAACAAGAAAAACTGTTAATTAGCGAAAGACACGAGGCGTGGGAGAATGTAGCTAGAAAGTTAGCTCATGAAATTAAAAATCCTCTTACTCCAATTCAATTAACTATAGATAGATTAAAAAATAAATATTTAAAAATGATTTCAAATGATGAAAAAGATAATTATATAGAATATTTAAAAATAATTATTAAACAAATAAAGCAAATTGAAAATTTGGTAAATGAATTTTCAGATTTTGCTAGAATGCCCAAGCCTATTTTAAAAAATAATAACTTAGTTTTAATACTTAAGGACAATGTTAAACTATTAAAAGAATTAGACACCAGTATAAATATTAACCTTATTAATAGTGATGAAAACATTACATTTAACTGCGATAATGAACAATTAAATAGAGTATTTTTCAATTTAATTAAAAATTCAATTGAAAGTATTCAAGAAAAAAATAATGAAAATCCTAATTTTAATGGAAAAATTGATATAGAAATATTCCATAAAAGTGATTATATAGAATTTAATATTAATGATAATGGCAATGGTTTTAAAGTTTCCGCAGATAAGTTAAAAGACATTTTGAATCCGTATTTTACTACAAAAGATAAAGGTACTGGGTTAGGTCTTGCTATAGTTAATAAAATAATAAATGATCACAATGGTTCAATTGACTTTATACATTTAGCTAATGGAGCAAGAGTTAAAGTTATTTTTTTAAAAAATGAGCACTGAAATATTAATTATTGACGACAATACTGACATTAGGAATATCATTAATGATTTGATAATTGATGCTGGTTATAAAACTAGATTAGCAGCTAATTACAATCAGGCCTTGAATGAAATTGATAAAAAATTACCTGATGTTGCTATTATTGACGTTAAATTAGATAAAGGTGATAACGATGGCTTAGAATTATTATCTCATATTAAAAATAAAGACAAAAATATTCCTGTTATTATAATTACAGGACACGCTAACATCGAAATGGCCATAAAAGCTTTGAAGTCTGGTGCATTTGAATTTATAGAAAAACCATTTGACCAAGAAAGATTAATGAATTTTGTCAACAGAGCTGTTGAAAATATCAATTTAAAAAATAAAAATAAAGAATTTGAAGATAAACTTTTTTATTCTTATGAAATTATTGGTAATAGCCCAAATATTGAAAACATTAAAAATCAAATTAATAAAATTTCCCTTTCAGAAAGCAGAATATTTATTAATGGTCCCACAGGTTCTGGAAAAGAACTAATTGCTAGAAAAATACACAAACAATCAAAACGTCAAAAAGGTCCATTTATTATTCTTAATGCTGCATTACTTGATATTGAAAAATATGAACTTGAATTATTTGGTGAAGAAAAAAATAATGGTGCAATTTCTTATGGTGCACTTGAAAAAGCCACTAGAGGTATTTTATTAATTGACGAGCTTTCTGAAATTCCATTAGAAACGCAATCTAAAATTTTAAGAGTTTTAATTGATCAAAAATTTAGAAGAATCAACGGTAGTCATGACATAAAAGTTGACGTGAGAATTATTTGTTGCACCAGCAAGAACATAAAACAAGAAATTGAATTAGGAAACTTTAGAGAAGACCTTTATCACAGGTTAAATGTTTTTGAAATTAATATTGATCCATTAAATAAAAGAACTTCCGATATACCAGTATTAATCGAATATTTTTCAAAGAAAATTGCCACAAACTATAACTTAAAAAAATTGAATATTGATTTTAGTAATGATTATTTAATTAATTACGATTGGCCAGGCAATATTAGAGAATTAAGAAATTTAATTGAAAGAATTGCAATTTTATCTCCTGACACAGAGGATAAAATTTCAAATATAATTAAAGAATCTTTGAAAACACCAGATCTACACATTCCTTCGGTAAAAAACTCTTTATCTGTACCATTAAAAGAGGCTAGAGAAAATTTTGAAAAAGAGTATTTAACTACTCAACTTAAAATTTTTAATGGCAATATATCAAAAACAGCAAACTTTATAGGAATGGAAAGATCTGCATTACACAGAAAACTTAAAAATTTAGGAATTAAAGAATTAAATTAAAATGAATATTATTATATGTGGTGCTGGTAGAGTAGGTTTCACTATTGCAAAACTTCTTAGTGAACAAGGTCACTCTATTACTGTAATTGATCAATCTAGTGAAGATATACAAAAAATTGACGACACTCTAGATGTTAAAGGCATTGTAGGTAAAGCAACTTATCCTTCAATACTAGAAAAAGCCAATGCATCAGATGCTGATATGATTATTGCTGTAACACGTAATGATGAAATTAATATGCTCATATGTCAAATAGCTTTTTCAATTTTTAATGTTCAAAAAAAAATTGCAAGAATAAGGTCACAAGACTATTTAAATCCAAAATTTACTAAAGTTTATAATAAAGAAAATTTACCTATTGATGTAATTATTTCACCAGAAATTGAAATAGCAAAATCTATACAAAGAAAACTTGAAGCACCAGGCGCTTTAGACAATGTTCCATTTGCTGATAATAAAATAAGATTACTTGAAATTTTAATTAATGAAACTTGTCCTTTGATAAATATTAAATTAAATGAATTAACTAAAAAATTCCCAAAACTTGATGCCAATATCATGGGTGTTATAAGAGATAATAAATTTATTATTCTTAAAAAAAATGATGTAATGGTTAAAGACGATAAAGCTTATTTGATAATTAATGCATCTCAAATGTCAGATACTTTATCTGTTTTTGGTCATAATGAAAAAATTTCAAAAAAAATTTTAATTATAGGTGGTGGTAATATTGGTTTAAATTTAGCAAAAAATCTTGAAGAAACATTTGAATCTGTAAGAGTTAAAATTATAGAAAAAAATAAGGAAAGAGCAGAACTTATCGCAAACGAACTAAATAACACAATCATAATTAATGGAAACGGTCTGGACGAGGATGTTTTATTGGAAGCTAATTTAGATGAAGTTGAAACAGTATTAGCTCTTACTAATGATGATGAAGATAATTTAATGGTTAGTGTTTTGGTAGAAAAATTTACAAAGGATAAAGATGTATTAAATAACAAAAGAACAATGGCTTTAATAAATAAACCAAATTATTCATTGTTACAAAAATCATTAAAGATTGATGATTTAATTGATCCAAGAATGAATACCGTATCAAGTATTTTAAAACATGTTCACAAAGGAACTATAGAAACAGCTTATAGTATTTTAAATGGTGAGTTTGAAGTAATAGAAGCGGAAATTATTGAAACATCAGAGCTAATTAACAAAGAATTAAAAAATTCTGATTTACCAGATGAAATTAGAATAGGTGCAATTTTGAGAGGTAAAGATGTAATAATTCCAAGATCTGATTTTGTTTTTAAAAAAGATGATGTAGTTGTCTTTTTAGCAAAAAGGGACCTCTTAGAAGTTGTTGAGAACATGTTTAGAATCAGCTCTATTTGATCATAATGAAATACTTTAAACTCATTTATTTGAGTGTTTTTTGTGGAATAATTTCTACACTTTCTTTTTTTAACATCATTTACTCTTATTATTTTAATTTTTATTTAAATTTAAACAGTTATGTTTATTCATTATTTGTATCTTTGTTTTTAGGTTTATTATTTTATTTTACAAACAATGATCAGCCAAAAATTACGATTTATACAAAGATTTCAACTATTTTATTAGGCTATTTTTTATTACCATTAATTATATCTATACCTTTTTACTTTAGTATCTATAATTTAACTTTTATTAATTCTTATTTTGAATCTATATCTGGTTTTACTTCAACTGGATTCAGTATTTTTGAGAATATTAAACATGTAGACCAAAGTTTAATTATTTGGAGATCTTCATCTCAATGGGTTGGAGGTCTTTACTTTTTATTTTCTTTAGTTTTGTTAATTGATATTTTTGATAATAGTTTTAAAAAATCACTTACAAATTTTATATCTTTTAATAAAGCTGAAACTTTAAAACAATCTTTTAAAATATTTATTTTATATATTTTATTAACTTTAACTTTATTTATAATTTTAAATTTATTTAATTTAAGAACTTTTACATCTTTTAATTTAGCAATGACTATAATTTCCTCTGGTGGATTTTTACCGTCCAACACTTTGTCAAATATTTTGATAAGT
>CAJQSH010000063.1 GCA_905612505.1 uncultured Candidatus Pelagibacter sp.
AACTTACGTTATTAAAACATACAAATCGTAAATCATAATTTATTGAACTATCCTGAAGTCCATCATCAAATATAGCTACATTTATGTTGTTCTTAATAGCCTCCCCAAGTGCTTCAACCCTTTTTATGTTGCAGTACATTTTTGTTTTGTTAGCCAACAAATTTTGTTCATCAGTTTGATTTTTATAGAATTTTTTTATTGTTGCACATTTAAAATTTAGGTTTTCTAAAATTTTTGCAATTTTAATAGATAGAGGTGTTTTGCCAGTTCCACCGACATAAATATTTCCTATACAGATAGTTTTAATATTAATATTTTTTTTTTTATTTTTTTTTAAATTTAGGTAAAAATTATTTATGATTACTGGTAAGGTAAAAGGTAATAATGTGTACGCTAAATAGCTTGGTTTTTTATAGTCCCAAAATTTAGGTTTTTTTATCATCATTTTTATAGAAAAGATTTTAATTCTTCTAACGTTTTTTTTAGAATCAGATCTCCCAAAATATTAATCTTATTTTTCATATCCTTCGACCGTATATTTTTTTTTAATAAATTATCGATTTTATTTAAAAGTTGATTTGCGTTGTTTACTTTAAATGAAATATTATTTTTATCCAAAAGTTTATAGATTTCTTTAAAATTTGAAACATATGGTCCGTGCATAACTTTACATCCATACCTTGCTGGTTCAAGAGGGTTTTGCCCTCCCATCGAGCTTAAAGATTTACCTAAAAAAATAACTTTACATATTTTAAAAAATAATTTTGTTTCTCCATATGTATCCACAATGTAGATCTGAGTTCTTCTATCTATTATATTTTTTGAACTATGAATATGAGTTTTAAGATTCATTTTTTGAAAATCATTTTCTAATTGGGCTGTTCTTTGAACATGCCTTGGTATTATTATTGTAATGAGATTTTTATATTTTTTTTGAAGCTTTAAATGTGTGTTAGCACATATCAATTCTTCACCTTCATGTGTGCTTGTTGCACACCAATATTTTTTATCTTTTAGAAATTTTTTTAATTTTTTATTGATTGTGATTCTCGAATCATAAGAATTTTGAGAGAACTTTAGGTTTCCTAATTTTTTTATTTTTTTTGCGTTGAGTTGTTTTAAATATTTAATTGTTTCTAAATTCTGTGGATATGTTGCGGTAAAGTTGTTAAATAATTTTTTTGAAAATAAACCTAATTTTTTCCATCTTTTAAAAGATTTTTTAGTTATTCTTGCATTTAACAATATGTGAGTTATGGATTTTTTTTTTAAGTTAGTTAGCATATTTGGCCAAATTTCAGAATCTATAAAAATAGCTAAATTTGGTTTCCAATATGATAAAAATCTTTTACTAAAAAAATTGGTATCAATTGGAAAAAACTGATGAATTGTTTTTTTAAAATTATATCTGTCAAATATTTTTGATGAACTTAAAGTCGAAGAAGTTACTAAAATTTGATTTATATTTTTATTTTTTTCAAATTTTTCAATTAAGGGCACAACACTTAGTATTTCTCCAACACTTGCCCCATGAAACCATATTAGTTTTCCTCCTTTTCTTTTATGAGAAAAAAGAGTAAATTTTTCTCTAAATCGTAATGGATGTTCTTTTTTTTTTAGTAATCTAAATAAAATTATTAGAGGAGAAAAAATTAAAATAAAATTAATTAATAATCTATAGATTATTATCATTAACTCTTTTTTAGTTGCTTGTCATAAAAATTTTTATATATCTCAGAATTTAAAAGAAGTTCATCATGAGAACCGTCATCTACAATCTCTCCTGCATTTACAACGTAAATTTTATTTGCATTAAGAATAGTAGATAATCGATGAGCAATTACAACTGTAGTTTTATTTTTTGTTAATAAGCCAATAGCATTTTGTATTTTATTTTCAGTTTCAGAATCTAGAGAGGAAGTTGCTTCATCTAAAAGTATGATTGCGCTTTTTTTAAGCATTGCTCTAGCTATTGATAGTCTTTGTTTTTCCCCACCAGATAACCTGATACCATTCTCACCTATTATAGTGTCATATTTATTGGGTAGGTTTTGAATAAACTCATCAGCAAAAGAATTTTTGGAAGCTAATAAAATCTCTTCTTCAGAAGCATCTAACTTGGCATATAAAATATTATTTTTTACAGTGTCATCAAATAAAGTTGTTTCTTGGCTGACAACTGAAATATTTTTTCTTAACGAATAAAGGTTTGATTTATAGATAGATTGACCATCAATTAAAATATCTCCTGAATTACGATCATAAAACCTAGGTATTAAATTTAATATAGTCGTTTTTCCGGCCCCACTTAATCCAACCAAGGCTGTCATTTTTCCACCCTTTATATTCAAATTTACAGATTTAAGAGTGGTTTTTTCTTTGACACCATATTTAAAGGTAATATTTTCAAAATTTATATTAGCCTCTTTTACATTTAGATCTGGAAAATTTGGGTTATTAGTAATTTCATTTTTTAAATCAATTACAGGCATTATTCTTTTTGCAGACGTAAGCCCCTGATTTATACCCAATGATAGTCCAGCAAGAGATCTTACAGGTTGATAGGACAACATCATTGCTGCTAAAAATGAAAAGAAATTATTTATTTCTAGCTCCTTATTTCCAATTAGTTTTCCAGAATAATAAATTAGTGTAGCAATCATAATTCCTGTTAAAATTTCCATTATGGGAGTAGTTCTATGAAAAACAGTAGTCATTTTTTTTGCTTTTGCTTTTAATTCATTTAGTCTATTTGTGGATCTTGAGTGTTCATATTTTTCAGCCTGAAAAACTTTAATAAGTTTATGATTTTTAAAAACTTCTAATAAATGTGTTGTAAAAGAGCCTGAACTTTCCATCAATTCTTCTGTCACTTTATTAATTCTCTTACCCAAAACTTTAGCAGCAATGGTTGCAAGAGGAATCATAACTATTGCCACCAATGAAAGCTTCCAATTTTGAAAAAACATTACAAGCAATAATCCTATTAAGGTCATGCTATCTTTAAATAAACTTAGAAGAGCTGTGCTTATTAACATAGTTATCATTGACACATCAATCGTAAGATTTGAGATAAATCTACCAGTGTGAAAACTGTCAATATATTTAGTGTCAGCTGCAATCAATGATTTCATCATGTTTTTTTGAAGATCAGTTTTTACATCTTCTGCAACCCCAATCATTATTACTTTTGCAATGTAAAGTGAGATTCCTTTAGTAGCGAAAGCAATTACAATTAGACCAGGGATTATATAAATTAATGACTTGTCCTGATCTATAAAAATTTTTTTAATTGCAGGGTCTAATAAATATGCAATTCCCGATGTGCTACCTGCAACTAAAAAAGATAGAAATATTGCAAATAATATTTTTTTTAGGTACTTGGAAGTATATTCTTTGTAGAGCCTCTTTATAATTAACATTTCTTTAAACATTTAAAAAAATTTTCCAATTAAAATACTTACAAAAATTAAGCTACCCAAAGAATTATTGCTTTTAAAAATTTTTAAGCAATTTTTAGGATTTTTAAAGTTAAAATTATATATTTGATAATAAAAAAGATGCATTATGGGCATTATTAGAAAACAATAAAATATGTAATTAAAGTTCATAAAAATACCCGCTAAAATTAAAGTTATTATAAATAGTAAGTAACATAATATCAAAAATAAATGAGGGTTTTTTTTAAATTTTATTGAAGTTGATTTTATTCCTATTATTTCATCATCTTTTATATCTTGAAACCCGTATATTGTGTCGAAACCAAGTGTCCAAAATATGGCTCCTAAATAAAGTATAATTGGAACAATATCCAGCTGACCTTTAATGCATACCCATCCAAGAATTAAACCATAATTAAATGTAATACCCAAAAATAGTTGTGGCCAATAAGTATATCTTTTCATCAAAGGATAGGTAAATGCAAGCGGCATAGATCCTAATGCCATAATAATTGTAAGAGTATTAAAATTTAATAAAACTAATAAAGCTATTAAACAAAGAGCTGCAGCATAGATCAATCCTAGTTCAATAGAAATTTCCCCAGATGCAATAGGTCTCTGCTTTGTCCTTAAAACTTTTCTATCAAACTCTTTATCCGATATATCGTTTATTATACAACCAGCAGATCTCATTAAAACAGCACCTACAAAAAATAAAATTAAATAAAAAAAATAATTATTAAGTTCTTTTGAAAAATCGTATGCAATCGTTAATCCCCATGCACAAGGCCAAAATAAAAGCATAAAACCAATTGGCTTTTTTAATCTTGTTAATTCAATAAAGAGATTTAATTGTTTCATAATAATTTACTTGTAAATAACAAAGGCTAGTTTCATAATCAAACTGATTCGTATGAATATAGATTACACAGTAACAGCCTTAATGTTTCCAGCCATTCCTTTATTAATGAACATTTATAGTAATAGATTTCACTCGCTAAGTAAGTTGATTAGACAACTACATGACGAACATGTCTATGAAAACCATATTCCGCCTGAGTGGAAAAAACAGTTTATAAACCTAAGTGGAAGAATAAACCTTCTAAAGTGGACGATTATGTTTGCTGCATTTGGTCTTTTATTTAATTTGTTAACTGTTTTTGCTTTATATTTAAATGCAATTTTTATTGCAAGAATAATTTTTGGTTCTTGCTGTTTGTCAATGATGGTTTCAATTATTATTTTTCTAAGAGAAATACAGGTTTCAACTAGCGCACTTAAGTTACATATGTCAGATATGGATGTTGATTTAGATTAATTAGGAATGATTACAGCTGGCCCAGTTAATAATCTTGTCTCTAATTCTTCATGTGCTTTTTTTGCATCATCAAGAGAATATTTTTTTGAAATTTCAACTTTAAATTTTCCAGAAAGTATTGCGTCAAAAACTTTTTTTGCCGACTCAACTAACTCTTCTCTTGTAACTGTGTAATGAGCAATTGAAGGACGTGTAAAAAATAAACCTTTAGCATTAATGTGTTTTTTTACATTTATAGTATCAACGTAACCTGATGAATTTCCAAAAGCTACCATCATGCCTCTAATTTTTAAAGTCTCAATTGATCCATTAAATGTTTTGATTCCAACTCCATCATAAACAACATCAACTCCATTTTTACCTACAATTTTTTCTACTTCTTCAACAAAGTTAGTGTTTGTGTAATTTATTACATGATGACAGCCATTTTTTTTAGCAATAGCTTCTTTTTCTTTAGAGCCAACTGTTCCAATAACTTCGGCTCCTAAAGCATTAGCCCACTGACATAAAATTTGACCAACACCACCAGCTGCCGCATGGTATAAAACTTTGTCACCTTTTTTAATTGGATATGTTCTGTGTAATAAATATTCAGCGGTAATTCCTTTAAGCATAATGCAAGATGCAATTTCATCTGGAATTCCCTCTGGAACTAAAACTAATTTTTCTTGGGGAAACAATTGTTTTTCAGAATAACTTCCAATTGGCATTGAAGAGTGAGCAACTCTGTCACCAACTTTAAACAGATCTACTTCAGAACCAACTTCCTCTATTATTCCACAAGCTTCTAGGCCAATTCCACTTGGTAGAGGAATAGGATACAAACCTGTTCGGTGATAAATATCAATATAGTTAAGACCAATTGATAAATTTTTTATAAGAACCTCTTCTGGACCTGGTTTACCAATTTCAATATCTTTAACTTCTAAAGTTTCAGGACCACCAAATTTTTCTATTTTAATTGTTTTCATTATTTTACAAATGTACCATTATGATAATCTTGTACTGCTTGCAAGATTTCAGCTTTAGTATTCATTACAAATGGACCACCCCTTGCGATAGTTTCTCCAATAGGTTTTCCAGAAATTAATAAAAATTTAGCCCTTGTTAAGCTAGATACTTTTAGTTTTTCACCTCTTGTCAAAATAATTAAAGTAGAATTTTTAGCTTGGTCATGATTTTGATCCCCAACCTTAATTTCTCCATTAATTAAGTAAATTAAAGAATTATGTGTTGAAGAAAGATCAAAATTAAACTCTTTACCTTCTTCAATCTCTACGTCAAAGTAAACTGGCTCAACATTATGGCCCTTAACAGTTCCTTCTGCATTTTTAAATTTTCCTGCAATTACTTTGACAGTTTTTTCATCATCTTGATGAGTGCTAATTTTATTTACATCAATATAGATGTATTCAGGTTTGTTCATTTTTAATTTTGCTGGCATATTTACCCACAATTGAAATCCATGAAGTTTACCCTCTGTCATTACCGGCATTTCAGAGTGAATTATTCCACTACCAGTTTTCATCCACTGAACATCTCCTGAAGACATTCTACCTTTAGCTCCAGTACTATCTTCGTGTTCAAACTCACCACTCAACATGTAAGTTACAGTTTCAATTCCTCTGTGAGGGTGGGGAGGGAAGCCTCCAATGTAATCATCTTTATTTTCAGAACCAAATTCATCTAACATTAAAAATGGGTCATGGTAATCAATAAGATGACTACCAATACTTCTTTTTAACTTAACTCCAGCACCATCTGATGCTGCAACTGGTTCTATGATTTTTTCTACTTCAATTTTAGACATTTTTTAATTAACGATTACCTTTTATTAAAAAATATAATCCAATTATAAAGAGAAATATTTGCTCGCTAGTAAATAGTTTCGTTGTAATGAACCAATCTCTATGAGCCAAAGCAAATGCATTTATCATAATAATAGTAATTGCTAGGGCACTTATTCTTGTGACTAAGTTACCAATAGCATCCTTTATAAAGCCACCAATAATTAAAAATAGTCCTGCACCCAATTCAGAAAGTGCAACTAAAGAAGCAAGAAAAGGAGAAAAGCCAAAATATTTTATTAAAGCTTCTGGAGGTAATGGAAATTTACTTAGTCCATGTAAACTAAATGCAATACCTAAACCAAATCTTATTAACCAAGGAGATAAGAATTGCACGTTAGAGAAAAATTTATTAATTTGATTGTCTAGATTGTTCATATTCTATTTGTTATGTGAGCCATCACAAAATGGTTGATTGTTAGTTTGTTTACAAGCACAAAAAAACATTTTTTTTGTTTCCTCAGCTTTGTATGCCACTGGAGTAAATTCTGTACTTTTATGTGATCCATCACAAAAAGGTTGCTTTGAACTCTTTCCACATGAACACCAATAATAAGATTTATCTTTTTCAACTTCAACAGCGATTGCACTATCGCCTGCTCTTTGTCCTTTAGTCATATTTACCTTTTCAATTTAATTGATTTGTATTTAATACTTTGTTATCAATAATGCAATAAGACAAAATAATCATACTACTATATAAAATCACACCATGAAAAAGTTAATAGATTGTCCAGCAGAAAGAGCAGTTTACTTTCTTGGAGGTAAATGGAAAATTAGAATTTTGTTTAGTTTGCTACAAAGTAAAAAAATTAGGTTTGGTGAACTTAAAAAAGGATTAAAAACAATAACTCAACAGATGTTATCCAAACAACTTAAAGAGTTAGAGGTTGATGGAATAGTTAATAGAAAAGTTCATCAAGTAGTGCCGCCAAAAGTTGAGTATTCTCTAACTGAATTTGGTCTTTCAGTTATACCGATATTAAGGTCTTTTTCTGAATGGAATAAAAAAAATACAAAAACTATTTCTGTAAAATTAAATAAAAGCTTCGAAGAAAATAGAATTACATAATATCAAGCAACTGATTTAAGTTCTTCACTTCATCTTTAGGTTTGTAATCAAGATTATCAAAAATATTATTATTTCTGTTAACCCAAATAGAACTATAACCATAATTTCCACCACCAGACACATCCCAAGTGTTTGCACTTAAAAATGCAACTTCTTCTTTTTGTATTTTATATTTTTTAACTGGCATGTCGTAAACTTTTGAATCTGGTTTATAAGTTCCAACTTCTTCTACTGAAAAAATATCATCAAATATATTATCTAGATTATTACTCTTAACTAATTCGTTAAGAAGAGAAGGTGTGCCATTTGAAAGAATGCCTAGTTTATAATTTTTCTCTTTAAGATTTTTTAAAACCCTAGGCACTTCTGAAAAAGGTGAAAGTATTTTATAAAGATTCAATAATTCATTTCTCATTGATGGATCAATTTTAAAACACATCATTGATTTATCTAAACTGTCTTCTGTAACTAGCCAAAAGTCTTTATGTCTATTCATTAAACTTCTAAGCCAAGTGTATTCTAATTGAGTGGTTCGCCAGTAATTTGCAAAATCCTCCCACTTATCACCAATTTTATCTTTACATTTTTCAGCAGCTGAATTGACATCAAATAAAGTTCCATATGCATCAAAAATTATTGCTTTAATATTTTTCATAAATTAACTTAACATTAATGAGTAATATTAGATTATTTTTTAAAGAAAGTTTATCACTTAATTTAACTGCTAAACTTGATAAACCACAATCTCACTATGTAACTAAGGTAATGAGAATTAAGATTGGTGAAACTTTCTCTTTATTTAATAGCAGTGGAGAGTGGGAAGCAAAAATTTTAACTTTATTTAAAAGTATAGTTGAATTTAATATTACAAAGCAATTAAAACAAAAAGAAAGTACTAAAGAAATATGGTTAGCTTTTTCACCTATTAAATCAAATTATTTGAATTTTATGATTCAAAAAGCAACAGAGCTTGGGGTTACAAAATTTATACCCGTTATATTTGACAGAACAATAGTTCGAAAAATTAATAAAGAAAGATTGGAAAAAGTAATTATAGAAGCTGCCGAACAATCTAATCGAATTAATGTACCATCCATTGAAGAACCCCAGTCTTTAAAAGATTTTTTAAGTAATGAAAAAATAGATTTAATATTTACAGATTTAAATTCTGATAACAAAAAATTAGATTTAGAAAAATTAACTAATAATCCAACTTGCGTTATAATTGGTCCAGAGGGTGACTTTTCAGAAGATGAAAGAGAACAAATTCTTTCTTTTGAAGGCGTTCAACCCATTAAGATTAATGAAAATATATTAAGGTCAGAAACTGCAGTAATTTCAGCATTATCTATCGTCAGTTATTTGATTAATTGATAATTTTTTGCAAAACTATTGATATAGATCAAATAATTTTTTTCACCAAAGTGTGATTTTGTCGCGAAATCTAATGTGTAAATTTTATGAAAGCACTTTATATAAGATAGTAAATGAACAAATTTTTATTTGTATTTTTAGCAACAATATATTCAACAATTGTATCGGCCAATCAACCTAAAGAATGGCAATTAGGCTTTCAAGATGCGGCCTCTGAGATCATGAGAGATATTGTCAATTTTCACAACAATCTTTTATTGCCAATTATTATTGCTATCAGTGTCTTTGTTTTATTTCTTATGATTTACACATGTGTAAGATTTAGAGAATCAAAAAACCCAAATCCTTCGAAGAGAACTCATAATTTTGCTGTAGAGATTTTATGGACATTAATACCTTGTCTGATTTTAATTGTAATAGCAGTGCCTTCATTTCAAATTCTATACAAACAAGACACGATACCAAAAACTGAAGTTACAATTAAAGTTGTAGGATATCAGTGGTACTGGGGATACGAATATCCAGATGAAAATATTATTTTTGAATCTTACATGATCAAAGAAGAAGATCTAAAAGAAAACCAACCAAGGCTATTGACTGTTGATAATGAAATTGTTGTACCAGTTAATAAAGTGGTAAAAGTTTTAATTACTGCGAACGATGTTTTGCACGCTTGGGCACTACCAGCTTTTGGAGTTAAAAGAGATGCGGTGCCAGGAAGAATAAATGAGACATGGTTTAAAGCTGAAAAAATTGGAACTTATTATGGACAATGTTCTGAACTATGTGGAATACAACATGCTTTTATGCCAATCACAGTTAGGGTTGTTTTTGAAGAAGAATATGCAGAATGGCTTTCCGAAGCAAAAATGAAATTTGCTAAAGAACCAATTACAAAAAAAAAATACAAAAAAATAGCGAGTAAATAAAATGTACACTCAAACAGCATCACACAACGATCATCACACACCAACTGGTTGGAAGCGTTGGGCTTATTCAACTAATCACAAAGATATAGGAACAATGTATTTAATTTTTGCAATCGTTGCTGGAATTGTTGGTACAACTTTTTCAGTATTAATGAGAATTGAATTAATGCATCCAGGTGATGGAATATTAGGTGGAAATTATCACTTATACAATGTGTTAGTTACTGGTCATGGATTAATAATGATTTTCTTTATGGTTATGCCTGCAATGATAGGTGGTTTTGGTAATTGGTTTGTTCCAATAATGATTGGTGCTCCTGATATGGCTTTTCCAAGAATGAATAATATTTCATTTTGGTTGTTGCCCACTTCATTTATTTTATTAATATTTTCTGTTTTTATGGATGGCCCCCCCGGTCAACAAGGAGTAGGTGGAGGATGGACAATTTATCCACCATTATCTTCTAAAGCTGGACAACCGGGCCCTGCAATGGACTTTGCAATTTTAAGTTTACACTTGGCTGGAGCCTCTTCAATTTTAGGAGCAGTAAATTTTATAACAACTATTCTGAACATGAGAATACCAGGCATGACATTACACAAAATGCCTTTATTTTCGTGGTCCATTTTAGTTACAGCATTTTTACTACTATTATCATTGCCAGTTTTAGCAGGTGCAATTACAATGTTATTGACGGATAGAAATTTCGGTACGGCATTTTTTGATGCTCAAACAGGTGGAGACCCAGTTTTATTTCAACATTTATTTTGGTTTTTTGGTCATCCAGAAGTTTATATTTTAATTTTACCAGGCTTTGGAATGATCAGTCATATTGTTTCAACATTTTCAAAAAAACCAGTATTTGGATATTTGGGTATGGCTTATGCCATGGTTTCTATCGGTATTGTTGGCTTTGTTGTTTGGGCTCACCACATGTACACAGTTGGACTTAGCACAGACACTAAAGCATATTTTTTAGCTGCAACTATGATTATTGCAGTTCCTACAGGAATTAAAGTTTTTTCATGGATTGCAACAATGTGGGGTGGTTCAATTTCTTTTAAAGTCCCAATGATGTGGGCTCTGGGTTTTATTTTTTTATTTACAGTAGGTGGAGTCACAGGAGTTGTTCTTGCAAATGCTGGAGTTGATACAGCTATGCACGATACATATTATGTAGTTGCTCATTTTCATTATGTGTTATCCCTAGGTGCTGTGTTCGCGATTTTTGCAGGATTTTATTATTGGTTTAGTAAAATGTCTGGTTATGAATATTCAGAGTGGATGGGACATTTGCATTTTTGGTTAACTTTTATAGGTGTTAACCTTGTATTTTTTCCACAACATTTTTTAGGCTTAGCTGGAATGCCACGAAGATACGCTGATTATCCAGATGCTTTTGCTGGCTGGAATTATGTATCATCTATTGGATCTTATATAGCTGTCGCAGGCTTGTTGATATTTTTCGCTAATTTGATTTATTCATTTTCAAAGAAAAAAAAAGCAGCTAAAAATCCGTGGGGTGTGGGTGCAACAACTCTAGAATGGACAGTACCATCTCCACCAAACTTCCACACTTTTGAAGAATTACCAAAGTTTGAAGATAATGAAGGTATTGAAAAAACTGCCAATCAATAAAGCTTTAAGTTATATTTTTTAAGAAAAATATTTTGATAAATAAATATTATGATGATACCAAACAAAAAAACCAAAAAAAAAAATATTTTTACTGCCATAACAATAGTAGTTTTTATGATATTTTTATTTTTTTTTACACTTTATAATGTAGGTGTCTTTGATAGACAGTTATGATCCAAAAAAAAACACTCACTCCTATAATTTTAGCTGTAATTTTTTTTATTATGTTCAGTCTTTCATTTGCAGCGGTGCCTTTATACAATTTGTTTTGTCGTGTAACTGGATTTGGAGGAACTACTCAAATTTCAAAAAATATTCCAAAAATAATTTTAGATAAAAAGATTAGTGTTAGATTTGATACAAATGTAAACAAGCTTCCTTGGAACTTTAAAATAAAAGAAAATGTTATTGATGTAAAGATAGGTCAGGTAAGTAAAGCTGAATTTGAAGTAGAAAACTATGGGAATAAAACCACTTATGGCGTTGCTAGCTTTAATGTATCACCTTCTTCATTCGGAAAATATTTTAGTAAATTAGGCTGTTTTTGCTTTGAGAAACAGAAATTAGAGGCAGGTGAAAAAGCCACATATATATTAACTTTTTACTTAGATCCAGATTTAATGAGTGATTTAAGTACAAAAAACATTGAAGACGTCACTTTGTCCTATACCTTTTTTTCATCAGACTATTATTAACCTTACAAAACACTTAATAATTATATGTCTGCAGAAAAAATTAAACACGATTACCATTTAGTTGATCCAAGCCCCTGGCCAATTTATGTTTCATTTTCCTGCTTAGTTTTAGCCATTGGAAGTATTTACTACATGCATGCCGACGTTTCTTGGGGAATGTATTTAGGTTTAGTACTACTTATGTACGGCGTTTACATGTGGTTTAGAGATGTGGTAAATGAATCTGTACTTCATAATCATCATACGCCAGTCGTACAAATTCATCATCGGTATGGAATGACACTTTTTATCGCATCTGAAGTAATGTTTTTTGTTGCTTGGTTTTGGGCATATTTTAATTCAAGTTTGTTCCCCTCAGAAATCATTGGTAATGTATGGCCTCCTAAAGGCATCAAAACATTTGACCCTTGGGATATTCCACTTATTAATACATTAATTTTATTATTATCTGGAACTACGGTTACATGGGCTCATCATGCACTAGAAGAAGGTGATAAAAAAAGTTTTATTCAAGGTTTGGCATTTACGGTTATTTTAGGTTTTTGCTTTTCTTTATTACAAGCTTATGAATATCATCATGCAAAATTTGATTTTTCAGGAAATATTTATGGTGCTGTATTTTATATGGCTACAGGCTTTCACGGGTTTCATGTTATCATAGGAACTATATTTTTGGCAGTATGTCTATTCAGAGCTAAGAACGGAAAATTTAGAGACGATCACTTTTTTGGCTTCGAAGCAGCGGCATGGTATTGGCACTTTGTTGACGTAGTTTGGTTATTTTTATTTGCAACAATCTATATTTTGGGTAGTTAAACTTTAATCTTTGAGACATAAACTTTTATTTTCACTTTTTGTATTTATTTTTATTTCAACATTCGTTGCTTTAGGAAGCTGGCAATTAATTAGGTTAAATTGGAAGCTTGAATTAATTAATCAAATTGAAAATTCGTTAAAAGATGAACCGGTAAATTTATCAAACAATATTCTTAAAAATTATTTAAGAATAAAAACTTCTGGAATTATAGATTTTGATAAACAGATTTATTTATATAATTTAAATGAAAAAGGAGAGCCAGGATTTGATGTTGTTACTCCAATCATAATTGATAAAAAAAATTTTTTATTAAATAGAGGTTGGATCTCTTTTAATAAAAAAGAAAATCAAGAGATTAATATTTTAGATTCAAAAAATATTATTGGTATATTGAAAAAACAATTAAAGGCCAATAGATTTAAGCCAAAAAATAATATTCAAGATAATTATTGGTTTACTTTAAATAGAAAAAATATTTTTCAATATACGGGAAAAAATTTTTCACCATTTATTATTTATCTAAATAGTAATTTAGATATACCAAAAACAAAAACTGTTACCGCGAACATTTCAAATAATCATAAAAAGTACGCTATCACTTGGTTTTCATTGGCTTTTTCAATCCTTGTTTTTTATTTATATTTTAGAAGAAAAAATTACTAAATTTACAAATATTTCTTAATTATTTTAAATATATTATCTAAGCTTTCATGATGACTAATTCGGTCAATGTACATACCTTTCTCCAATAAAAGTATGGAAGAGCTATGATTAATTAAATAGTTGCCATCTTCAGTAAAAATTTTTTCACTTAAAACACCCCAGGATTTTGAAAGTAAAAATATTTTTTTGGGCTCTCCAGTTATTCCATAAATTTTATTTTCAAATGAATCTAAATAGTTTTTAATTATTTCAGGACTATCTCTTTTAGGATCAATACTTACAAAATAAACTTTAAATTTTTTATTCTCATCATTATCTAATTTTTCAATAACCCGATCTAGATTGGTTAATGTCATTGGACATATATCGGGACAATTAGTAAAACCAAAAAAAATTGCAGTTAATGGACTTTGAAAAGATTTTTCTGTTATAGGGTTATTATTTACATCCTTTAATACAAATGAAGAGCCAGCATATGATGCGACAATATCTTCTTTCCCCCCCTGTATTGATAATACAATAGGCAACATAATAAATATGAAAATAACTAAGCAACCTGACAGTATTGTAATTGATGTCTTTAATTTCATAATTAAATAACTAATATATTATATATTAAAATTATGTCTAAACTTTTTAAAAAACTTTTTGGTGCATTGTTCGATAAGCCTTGGGAAAAAGAACAGATAGCAATAGATAATTATCATCAAGGAAAAACATTTAATATATCAGTTCAGACATCGGCAGTTATAGTAATTTTTGGAGTAAGCACAGTATTGTTCACTCTAATTGTTACAGGCTATCTTTATAGCATTCCCTTAGGTCAAGACACGAGATATTTGTTAAAACCAAACTTACTATGGTTAAATACTTTAGTTTTATTATATGTGGCTTATTTTTTTAATAAAATTACAAATAATCTAAAAAAAAATAACCTTGAAAGGGTTAAAAACAATTTACTTATAGTGGGTTTTTTAAGCTATGCCTTTTTATTTGGACAAATATTTTTTTGGTTTAAATTAATGAAAAGTGGAAATTATGTTTCTACAAATAATTATTTTTCATCTTTTTATATTTTCACTGCACTCCATGGATTGCATCTTTTAGGAGGACTATTTTTTTGGGGAAAAGTTTTTTCCAAAGTTAATAAGCTTAAAGGAGAAGAAATTATAAAAGAACAAAAAAGTATAGATGCTTTATCACTTTATTGGACTTTTTTATTAATTGTTTGGTTTGTATTTTTTTTAATTATGTACGTTTTTAACGATACTGTTATTGCTTGGTGTCGAGCATTACTTGGTTGAGTATTTTAAAGAAATAACATTAAAATAGCCCCAACTATAATTATAAAAACTAATAAAATATTTACAGATTTTAAATATTTTTTTATTTCAGGACTTTTTTTCCTTTTTGAAAATAATCCCGCTCCAAATGAAATAACAATAAAAAACAAAAAGACTAAAATAATTATAACTGCAAAAATTTCAAATTTTTCAAGCATATTCTCTTAATTATATAGCTTTAATAAGAGATTTATTAAGGACATTTTGTCCTAGATTTAATGTTTAATTCTTTTAGTATGCTCATATCAATATGCATCCAGGAATTATATTTTTTGCAGTAATTATCGGTTCAGTATTGTTTCATATTTTTACTCCGTGGTGGTGGACAGACATAGCTTCAAACTGGGGAGCAATGGATGATACGATTAACTTAACTTTTTGGATTGGTGGTGGAGTATTTGTTTTGGTTTGTTTATTTATGGTTTATTGCGTTTTTAAGTATTCTTATAAAGAAGGTCGTAAAGTTGAATACAAACCAGAAGATCATAAATTAGAAAAAATATTAACTATTGCTACTACCATAGGAGTTATTGCTCTTTTGGCTCCAGGACTTATAGTTTATAACAACTATATTAATACTCCAAAAAATGCTTTGCAAGTTGAGGTGAATGCATGGCAATGGGGTTGGCAATATAGATTGCCTGGAGAAGACGGAATATTGGGTACTGCTCACGTAGCAAAAATTAGTGACAACAATCCTTTTGGAATAAACTTGGATGATCCAAATGGAAAAGATGATATTTTAATTCAAAATGACGTACTTCATTTAAAAATAGATAGACCGGTAAAAATTTTATTAAGATCACTTGATGTTTTGCATAATTTTTATGTGCCACAATTTAGAGCAAAAATGGATGCTATCCCTGGAATAATTACTTATTACTGGTTTGAACCTAATAAAGTAGGAGAGTACGAG
>CAJQSH010000064.1 GCA_905612505.1 uncultured Candidatus Pelagibacter sp.
ATATTAATAATTGTTTACTTAAAAAATACTTACAAAATAATTTAAATAAAATTAAGACTGACTTAGATATTTTTTATAGTTTATATGAGAAAAATAAAAGTATTACTATCACTGGAACAAACGGAAAATCTACTACTTCAAAAATTTTACACAATGTATTAAAAGATCAAAAATTTGATGCTCGCCTAGTTGGAAATATAGGAAAACCAATATTACTTGAGAAAAATATTAAAAGAAATACAATTTTTGTAATTGAAGCCTCTTCTTATCAGTTAGAATATAGCAAACTATTTAAAACTAATTTTGCTGTAATATTAAATATTTCACCAGATCACTTAGAGAGACATGTAACATTAAATAAATATATTAACGCAAAATTTAAATTAGTTAAAAATCAAAGAAAAAAAGACATTGTATTTTTAAATACAAAAAACATACACATAAAAAATAAAATAAAATCGATTAAATTTTTGCCTAAAATTATCAGAATTAATAAAAAAATTAGTTCAAAATTTTTAAAAAAAATAAACAACCCATACTTTATGACAGAAGGGAATAAGGAAAACTTATCCTTTATTATTGAGATAACAAAAAAACTTAATATAAAAAAAAAAGATTTAATTAAAACATTAATAAAGTTTAATGGACTAAAATACAGACAACAAATAATTTATAGGAGTAGGAATCTAACTGTTATTAACGACTCTAAAGCAACTAGCTATTCATCATCTGTAAGTATATTGAGTTCGCTATCTAATGTTTATTGGATAGTTGGAGGTCTAGCAAAAAATGGTGACCAATTTTTATTGTCTAAAAAAAAATGTAAAAATTTTAAGGTATATATCTTTGGTAAAGATAAAAATATTTTTACCCAACATTTAAAAAATCTTATGAATTATCAAACTTTTCGAAATTTAAAATCTTTAATTAAGAAAGTTTTATTTGATATTAAAATAGAAAACGATAATAAAAAAAAAACAATTCTTTTTAGTCCTGCAGCAGCTTCTTTCGATAGTTTTAAAAATTTTGAAGACAGGGGTAAGTATTTTAATAATCTTATTAAAAAAGCAATTAATGTTAAAAAATAATTTAATTTATAAATTTTATTATGGGTGGTGGAAAAATATTGATAAAACAATTTTTTTATTAATATCGCTTTTGTTTAGTTTGGGCCTATTTTTTTCATTAGCATCAACATCATTAGTTGCATCTGGTAAGTTAGATACAAATGATTATTTCTTTTTTTTTAAACATATGGCATTTATTTTACTAGGCATGTGTATTATAATTTTTTTTTCATCAATTAGCCAAAAAAACTTATTCCGGGTTTCAATTCTATTTTTTTTTGCTTCTTTATTTTTGTTAGTTTTAGTTCCAATAATTGGCACTGAAGTAAATCAAGCAAAACGTTGGCTTGATTTATTTTTTTTACCAAGATTTCAGCCCATAGAATTACTTAAGCCATTTATAATAATACTAATTGCAACTGTTTTAAGTACTGAGAAAAATTTTAATATTTATTATAAATTTTTTTTAAGTTTTTTAGTAATTATACCAACAGCACTGTTGCTGATGATGCAACCTGATATTGGTCAAACTTTACTGGTTTTTTTATCTTGGCTCACATTAGTTTTCATATCTGGCATTAGTCTATTTATATTTTTTACTTTCTTCGGTTTGTCATTTATTATCTTATTATATTTAATTTTTTTTGTCCCCCGATTTGAATATATTAAAAATAGAATAGATTCTTTTTTTAATCCAATTACTGGCTCTCATGGTTCTCAATCCGCCAAATCAATAGATGCCATAACGAGTGGTGGTTTTTTTGGAAAAGGTATTGGAGAAGGCACATTAAAAAATAAAGGATCCGAAGGACATACAGATTTTATAGTTTCTATCATATCTGAGGAATTTGGGGTGATCGTAGTTATTATGTTATTAATAATTTTCTTATTTTTTGTCTACAATGTATTTAAAAAATTAATCTTCGAAAAAAATGAAAAAATAAAGCTAGTTCTTGTTGGATCAATAACTCTTATTTTATATCAAGCATTAATTCATATTGGTGTTAACATTAGATTATTGCCCACGACAGGTATGACACTACCATATGTAAGTTATGGTGGTTCTTCAATTATTGGTGTTTCTATTTTATCAGGTATAATTTTGAATCTAACAAAAAGGAAAATTTTTTAAAATGAAAAAAAAAGTTTTAATTAGCACTGGTGGCTCAGGAGGACATGTCGTTCCTGGCACAATATTATATGAACATTTAAAAGATAATTTTGATGTTTATATAAGTTCTGATGAAAGAGGTGCTAAATTTTTAAATAAAAATAAATATACTGTAGAGATTATTAACACTCCAAAATTATCAAAAAATTTATTTTTTCTCTCGTATCAATTATTTTCGTTACTATATTTGGTTGTCAAATCTTTTATATTTTTAAAAAAAAAAAAAATCAATATATTAGTATCAACTGGGGGATACATGTCTCTACCCTTATGTATGGCCTGTAAGATTCTTAATATAAAAATATTTTTGTTTGAACCAAATATGGTTTTAGGTAGAGCAAATAAGTTATTCTTAAGGTTTTGTGAAAAAATTTTTTGTTATTCTAATGAGATTAAAAATTTTCCGCATAAGCTAAAAAATAAAATTTCGATAATACAGACCTTATTAAGAAAAGAGTTTTATTTAGCAGAACCAAGTAAAAATTTTAATGGTGAAATTAATTTATTAATAATAGGTGGAAGCCAAGGTGCAAAATTATTTGATACCTCAATTAATGATTCAATAATAAAGCTTTCAAAAAAACTTAGATTAAAAATTTTTCAACAAACTACTTTTAACAATTATAAGAAATTGAAAAGTTTTTATTCAAGGAATAATATTGAAACTGAATTATTTGATTTTAGTGAAAATATTTCAGATTTTATGAGCCGGTCAAATATATGCATAACTAGAGCAGGCGCATCAACATTAGCTGAATTAACTTTCTTAAATGTGCCTTATCTTGCTATACCCTTGCCATTTGCTAAGGATAATCATCAATATGAAAATGCACAATTTTATAAAGAAAAAGGATGTAATTGGGTTTTAAATCAGAGTGAACTTAAAGAAAATACCTTAACTACAAAATTGATTAATATCATTGAAAACAAAGAGGAATGTTTAATAAAAAAAAAAAATATGAAAGTTTTTTGCTATCAAAATACATGGAATAATATAAATCAAAAAATTATAACTACAATTAATGAAAATTGAATTAGCAAAAACTGAAATTATACATTTTGTTGGTATTGGTGGAATAGGCATGAGTGGCCTTGCTCTAATAATGAAGGGAATGGGTTTTAATGTTCGAGGCAGTGATATTTCCTACACTAAAAATATAGAAAGGTTAAAAAAAAATAAAATAAAAACTATAATAGGACATAAAAAACAAAATATTGAAAAGGCAACAATTTTAGTTACTTCTTCAGCAATTAAAAAAAATAATCCTGAATTAATTCAGGCTAAAAAAAAACAAATACCAATCTATAAAAGAGGTGAAATGTTAGCTCATATAGTATCTTTAACAAAAAATATTGTGGTGACAGGGTCACATGGAAAGACAACTACAACATCTTTATTAGCTTCAATATTTTCCAAAACAAAATTAGATCCAACAATTATTAATGGTGGTGTTCTTAATTCCCTAAAAAACTCTGCCAAACTTGGTAAAAGTGATTGGTGTATTTTAGAAGCTGATGAATCTGATGGTAGTTTTGTGCATGTGCCGTCAACATATTCTATTGTAACAAATATAGATAGAGAGCATATGGATTTCTATAAATCTATGAGAGACCTAAAGAATTTATTTATAAAATTTATTAACAAAGTTCCATCATTTGGAAAATCATTTATTTGTATTGATGATAAAAACAACAACGAATTACTTAAAAAAATTAGCATAAAAAACTATTATACATATGGACTAAATCCAAAATCACAATTTTATATTAAGAATATAAAACAACTAAAAGAATTTTCAGAGTTTGATTTATCAATTAAATTACCAGGAAAAAAAAATACATTAATTAAAAAAATAAAAATTCCACTTTTAGGAATACACAATATTAGAAATTCAACTGCTGCAGCAGCAGTAGCCTCAACAATCGGAATACCAAAAAAAATTATTAAACTAGGATTGAAAGAATTTAAAGGAGTTCAAAGAAGATTCAATAAAATATTCACTCATCGTGAAACTAGTTTTTATGATGATTATGCTCATCACCCAACAGAAATTAAAGAATTGCTGAATGGAGTAAGGGCAGTCTATAAAGAAGAGGAAATAATATGCGTATTTCAACCCCATAGAATATCTAGATTAAAAGATTTAAAAAAAGAGTTTAGTTTATCATTTAAAAAAGCGGATACTGTAATCTTGTGCCCAGTATATGTTGCAGGTGAAAAAATAAAATTAGATTTTAATTATAAAAATTTTGCTAAAGATATTATTAAAAACTCAAATGTTAAATTATTCCTAGTCAACAACCAATACCAATTAGCAAAATTTGTTAAAAGTAATATTTATGGAAAAAAAATAGTTATTGGAATGGGAGCAGGTTCCATTTCAAATTGGATAAGAGAATTACCAAAATTGATATAATGCTAGTAGAAAAAATTAAAAAATTTTCCATAGAAACAAATAGTAAATGCTATTTTGACTATGATTTAAAAAAAAGTAATTGGTTTAATATCGGTGGAAAGACTAAAGTTTATTTTAAACCAGAGTCACTTTCAAATTTAGTTGCTTTTTTAAAAATATTTGGCAAAAAAGAGAAAATTTTTACTCTAGGTGCTGGCTCAAACACACTTATTAATGACAATATCTTTAATGGGGTTGTTATTAAATTAGGTAAAAATTTTTCTAATATCTCAATACTACCAAATGGCATTATTATTGCTGGTAGCGCCTGCAGTGATAAAAATTTATCTGAATTTGCACTTAATCATGAAGTTGGAGGTTTGGAATTTTTATCATGTATACCAGGAACTGTAGGCGGCGGGTTAAGAATGAATGCTGGCTGTTTTAATAGAGAGTTTAAGGATATATTGGTCTCTGTTCAAGCAATTGATAGACTTGGAAGTGTGATCACAATCCCCGCAAATAAAATTTTATTTAAATATAGAAATAATGACTTATCAGAAGATTTAATTTTTTTAAGTGCCTCTTTTAAGGGGCAAAAAAAATCTAAAAAAAAAATAGAAAAAGAAATTAAAGAGCTAAGACAAGTAAAAGACAGCAATCAACCAACTAAAGTTAAAACAAGTGGAAGCACATTTAAAAATCCAATCACACAAACAAAAAAAAAAGTTTGGGAACTTATAAAAGAATCAGTGCCGTTAGATACAAGTTTTGGAGACGCACATATTTCTGAAAAACATTGCAATTTTTTTGTAAACAATAATAACGCTAGTTTCAATGACATGAAAAAATTGATAGACTTTGTTGCAGAAAATGTTCAAAAAAAAACAGGAATAAAATTAGAAAAAGAAATAAAAATATTAGAATAATGAAAAAAAAAAAAATTTTAATCCTTTGTGGAGGAATTTCAAAAGAAAGAGTAATTAGCCTAGAAACTGGAAAGGAAGTGGCTAGAGAATTAAAAAATAATAATTATAAAGTAGTGACTTGTGAGCCTGATAATAATTTATTAAAACATATAAATTCGCATAAACCAGATGTAATATTTAATGCTTTACATGGACAATTTGGTGAAGATGGATATATCCAAACAGTATTAGAAACTCAAAAAATTCCGTACACTCATTCTGGAGTGATTTCTTCATCTATTGCAATGGATAAAGAAATTTCAAAAATAATATTTATAAAAAACAAAATATTAACACCAAAATATATTAAATTCACATATGAAAAAAATGAAAGAAATATAATTAAAAAAATTGAAACTAAATTAAAATTTCCAGTAGTAATTAAGCCAATTAATGAAGGATCCAGTGTTCACGTTTATATATGTAATAAAAAAAATATATTAAAAAATTTAAAAAGATTGAACTTTTACAAAGAAATCTTAATTGAGGAATTTATTCCTGGAAGAGAAATTCAGGTAGCAATAATGGGTGAAAAAAAGTTAGGAACAATAGAACTAAAACCAAAAAGAAAATTTTATGATTATGAAGCAAAATATAATCCAAAAGCGAAAACGCAACATATTATTCCTGTAGATTTAAATAAAAAAGATTTAAAAAAAATCACAGACATTGGACTAAAAGCACATAAAGTAATTGGTTGTAGGGGCGTAACAAGGTCAGATTTCAAATTCTATAATGGAAAATTCTACTTATTAGAAATAAACACACAGCCTGGAATGACCAAACTATCTTTAGTACCTGAAATAGCTAATTATGCAGGTATAAATTTTATAAGATTAATTGAATGGATTTTAAAAGATGCATCAATTAATAGATAAAAAAAATAAAATAGTAATATATTTAGTCTTTTTAATTATTCTAAGCACACCAAGTAATAAATTACCACAAACTGAAAAAACCTATTCAGCTACTATTAATAAATTTGTTGTGACAGGCTTACCTATTAACAATAATTTACAAATAACTGAAAAACTTAATGAACTCATATTTAATAATATTTTTTTTCTAAATAAGGAAAATATTAGCAGGATAATGTCAGAATATAATCTAGTGGAAAGATACAGTGTTAAGAAAATTTACCCTAAACAAATTAATATTAAAATAGAACCAACCCAGTTTATTGCAAGAATAAAGGGACAAGACCAATTTTTGATTGGCTCAAATGGTAAATTAATTAGTAAGGAACATACGGATAAACAATTGCCCTTATTTTTTGGTAAATTCGATTCTGAAAGATTTTTAGAATTTAAAGAGATTATTAAAAACTCTGAATTTAAATTTGAGTATTTTAAATCTATATTTTTTTATTCTTCCAATAGATGGGATGTCCAAACATTAGACAATATCTTAATTAAATTACCAAAAGAACATATGCAAGAGGCATTAAGAATTGCCTATAAAGTTATAAATGATGGTAAATTTAAAAATAATACAATTATTGATTTAAGAATTTCTAATTATATCATCACACAAAAATGAGTAATAGAAATTTTGAAGTATATTTTGATTTTGGGGCTTCAAAAATTAGAGCAACGGCCATTAACGTAAACGAACCAACAAAAAAATTTTGCTATGAAAGTAATGATTTTTCTGATTATTTAAAATCTGAAAAAGAGATTGAAAAAATCATTTCAAATATAGAAAAAGATACTAACGAATATTTAGATAGTATAAATTTAATGGTAGATAATTCGAAAATGTTATCTATTAACTTGTCGTTATCAAAAAATTTTGATGGATCAAAATTAAAAAAAGAAGATATTCAATTTTTAGTTCAAGATGCAAAACAACAGGTTTTAAGAAATTATTTAAATCAAAACATTATTCATGTCATTATTAAAAATTATAGAATCAACAATACAAATTATACTTTTTTACCTTCAAATATTATTTGCAATACATTATCAGTGGACATTATTTTTATTTGTTTACCAAAAACAATTATAGAAGACCTAAATTTTTTTTTTTATAAATTTGATATTTCAATTAATCAAATTTTTTGTTCTAGTTATGTAAAATCTCTTAGTTATAAAGATAATTTTACCTCAATTGAAAATTTATCCTTTATAGACATAGGTTTTAATAAAACGTCAATTATTTGCTATAAAAATAATGAAGTTTGTTTTTTTGAAGTTATACCCATTGGAAGCAATAATATTACTAAAGATCTTTCTAAGGTGTTGAATATAGATTTAACAGAGGCTGAAAATATAAAATTATGTCTTAGTAAAAATGAAAATATCGTCATCAAAAAAAAACTTTCATTGGAGCTTATTCAAAAAATAGTTATTTCAAGAGTTGAGGAAATTTTAGAATTATGTATGAAATCTATAAATTTAGAACAATTCGTTGAATTAAAAATAATTTTAATAGGTGGGGGATCAAGAATTATAGATAATCAATTTAAAAAAAAAATTTCTTTTTTAGATAAAGTTGATTTATTAGAGGAAACGACGGAAGACATATGTGGAGCAGCTTTAAAATTAAGCCAAGGTTTAAACAAACAAGAGGTTATAATGGTAGCAAAAAGACAAATAAAAGAAGGCTTTTTTGAAAAGCTGTTTCATTTTTTTAGATGAAATAGTATTTTACTGTAACATTTCTTGTTTTCCCTATTTTAACACCTGAATTTATAAGTTATTTAATGTCGGTTTTAAATCAAAAAACAATTAAAAAAAATATTTCACTACAGGGAATTGGACTTCATAGTGGTTTAACAGCGAATATAATAATTAAACCTGCGGAACCAAATAGTGGAATAATTTTTAAAAGGACCGATATTAAAAATAATAATATTATAATTCCCAATCTCTTTAATGTTAGTAGTGCAGTATTTTGCACAACAATTTCAAATGAATATGGAATAAGTGTTTCAACCATAGAACATTTAATGGGCGCCCTATACGGCATGAGTATAGATAATGCATTAATTGAAGTTGATAATCAAGAACTTCCAATTTTAGATGGATCTGCAAAATTATTTGTTGAGGCAATAACTCAAGCTGGAATTGAAACTAGTGAAGCGCCAATTAAAGTTATTAAAATAGAAAAAAAAATAGAATTTAAAGATGGAAAAAAATTTATCTCAATTGAACCTAGTAAAATTAGTTTAGATATAGACTTTGAGCTTAAGTATGAAAATGAGTTAATAGGCACTCAAAGAAACTTAATAAAAGTATACGAATCAGATTTAACAGAAGTTTATAACTCTAGAACATTTTGCCTTTTTGAAGATATTGAAAAATTAAAAAAAATGGGCCTTGCAAAAGGTGGAAGTCTTGAAAATGCAATTGTTGTAAAAGAAGATGTGATATTAAATGAGGAAGGTCTAAGAAATAAAAAAGAGTTCGTAAATCATAAGATTTTAGACTGTATGGGCGATCTTTATTTAGCTGGACATAAAATAATTGGTAAATTAGTTTGTTCTCAAGGTGGCCACAAGCTTACCAATCAATTACTTAGAAAAGTTTTTGAAAATAAAGAAAATTTTTCGCTACTAGAAATTAAAGAAAAAAACTTACCTTATGCCTTCAATAATAGAGGTCATTTAAAGTCAATAGCTTAAAACTATAAATTTCTTAAAAAACCTGTTAAAGACTTTGAAATGGAAATTATTAAAAAACTTATTATATGTTCGTTAATAATCCTAAGCTCTTGCTCCGATAATGAGAAAAAGATTTCAACAGCAGTTGAGGGAGATAGCTTAGAAATGCAAATGATCCAAGCTTACAATGAAGGTGTTATTGCCCTAGAAAAAGGAGATATTTTATTTGCTACTAAAAAATTTAACGAAGCAGAATTATTATTCCCTCAATCACCATGGGCTGCCAAATCATCTTTAATGGCAGCTTATGCTTATTGGCTTCAGGGTTATTATAGTGACTCCATAAATGAATTAGAAAGATTTATAAAATTATATTCCAATCATCAAAACCTAGACTACGCACATTACCTTTTAGCAATGTGTTACTATGATAGCATAGTGGATGAAAAAAAAGATTTAAATCCGTTAATTAAAGCAAAAGCATATTTTAAAATAGTAACCAAAGACTTTTCCAAAACTGATTATGCGCTAGATGCAAAATATAAGTTAGAAATGATAAACGATATTTTAGCAGGAAAAGAGATGTATATTGCTAGACATTATATAAAAAAACAGAAATGGGTTGCGGCAATTAATAGATTAAAAAATATTATTAATAATTACGGTACAACTGTCTATGTAGAAGAAGCCTTGCATAGACTAGTTGAAATCCACTATATATTAGGGATGGAATTTGAAGCAAAAAAATATGCAAACGTGCTAGGTTATAATTATAAATCAAGCCAGTGGTATAAAGAATCCTATCGTGTTTTCAATAAAGACTATAATATTGTAAATAAAATTGAAAATAAAACGAAAAGAAAAAAACTTACAGATAAAATAAAATCATTTTTCTAAAAAATGAAAAATTATGTTATCAAAAAAAAATATTTAGAAAAAATAAATAAATTTAAAGATAGCAGTAAATATTATTACGAAAAAAGTAGTCCAAAAATAATTGATTCTGAATTTGACAGTTTAAAAATAGAAATTTTAAAATTAGAAAAAAAGTATAAATTTTTAAAAAGTGAATATTCGCCAGCTAATATCGTTGGGTACAAACCTTCAAAAAATTTTGAAAAAATCAAACACAAAGTGCCAATGCTGTCTTTGGGCAACGCCTTTAATGAGGAGGATTTGGTAAATTTTGAAAAAAAAATATTTAATTTTTTAAGTTTAAAAAATATAGAAAGTATTGAATATAGTGCTGAACCAAAAATAGATGGTATTTCAGCTTCACTAATTTATAAAAATGGTAAATTTATAAAAGGGCTTTCCAGAGGGGACGGTAAAGAAGGGGAAAATATAACCGAAAATTTAAAAACTATAAAAGATATACCTATGGCAATAGAAGCAAAAAATTTTCCTAAAGAAATTGATATAAGGGGAGAAGTTTTTATACAAAACAATGATTTTGAAAAGATAAATGAAAAATTTGCAAACCCCAGGAATGCTGCCTCAGGTTCACTGAGGCAAAAAAATCCAAGCATAACAAGCAAGATACCATTAAAATTTATAGCATACACACACGGCTACGAAGAAGGTATGAAAATTAATACACAATCAAATTTTCTAAAAAATTTAAAGATATGGGGCTTTAAAACCAATCCATTGAACAGAACTATTAAAGGCATTAAAAATTTAATTCTAAACCATGAAAACTTAGAGAAAAAAAGAAAAGAGATAAACTTTGATATTGATGGAATTGTTTACAAAGTAGATAGTTTTGAACTGCAAAAAAGATTGGGTTTTGCTGCTAATGCTCCGAGGTGGGCTATAGCTCATAAATTTTCTGCTAACAGCTCTGTTTCTGAAATATTAAATATTGAAATTCAGATAGGTAGAACAGGTGCACTTACTCCTGTAGCAAAGATAAAACCTGTAAATATAGGGGGTGTCATGGTTTCTAATGCAACACTTCACAACGAGGATGAAATAAATAGAAAAGATATAAGAATAAAAGACACTGTAACAATAGAAAGAGCCGGAGATGTTATTCCGCATGTTATTTCTGTAGATTTAAAAAAAAGGAAAAAAAATTCAAAAAAATTTATATTTCCTGTGAATTGCCCATCTTGTGGGTCTAAAACTGTTAAAGATTTTAATGAACTCACTAAAAAACAAGATGCAGTAAGAAGATGTACAAGCGAAGGATATGATTGTGAAAAAATAGCAATAGAAAAAATAAAACATTTTGTTTCAAAAGAAGCTTTTAACATAGATGGGTTTGGAAAAAAAATAGTTGAAAATTTTTGGAAAATTAATTTAGTTAAATTACCACAACATATTTTTAAGCTAGACTTTAAAAAAATAAAGTTATTAGAAGGATGGGGAGAATTATCAGCATCAAATTTAAAGTTTTCTATTGATAAAAAAAAAACAATTTCACTTGAGAGATTTATTTATTCCTTAGGCATAAGACATATAGGGCAAGAAAATGCGAAACTTTTAGCAGGGCATTTAAAATCTTCAAATAATTTTTTTAAATTATTTCAAAATGAAAGTTTTAATGATTTGTTAAATATTGATGGAATTGGTGATACACAAATAAAATCTATTAAAAATTTTCTATCGAATCGAACAAATTTAAAAGTTTTATCTGAACTTAAAGAAAGTCTTTTAATAAATAATGTTGTGCAATTTAATAATAATGGATTATTAAAAAACAAGACATTTATGCTAACTGGTAAATTAACTGGGGTAAGTAGAGCAGAGGCAAAATCATTAATTGAAAAAAATTCAGGAAAAATAATAAGTAATGTTAGTAAAAAACTTGATTATTTAATTATTGGGGAAAAACCAACTACAAAAAAAATAAATAATGCAAAAAAGTTAAATATTAATGTAATTAATCAAAATGAGTGGATGAAAATGTTAAATAAGACTAGCTAACCATTTTTTCTCTTTTAAATTCAAAAACTTTGAATACTTTGAATAAATATTTAGATGATATTTAAACAAATAATTTTTCTCTTTTTTATTAAGAAGTTTGTAATTTATAAGATCCTTTTCGATAGGTGCCAACGTTAAATTTTCAAACTGTAGATTGTTCTTATTTTTTTTGGCATAAATTAAATTTTCGATTCTAATTCCATATTTTCCTTTTTTATAATAACCAGGTTCATTACTTAAAATCATACCTTCTTTAATTTTAATAGAATTATTTTTGGATATAGATTGTGGCCCTTCATGAACATTTAAGAAAAAGCCAACCCCATGACCAGTGCCATGTGCATAATCTAAGCCGTCTACTTTTAAGTATTTTCTAGCTCTAATATCAATTTTTTTCCCAGTGTTATCTTTTTTTAAGTCTGTTTGTACTACCGCTATATGACCCTTTAATACTTTCGTAAAAATATTTATAATTGATTTTTTCTGCTTTGAAAAACAAACTGTCCTTGTCACATCAGTTGTTCCAAATTTATACTGACCACCAGAGTCGCATAAGAAAATATCATTTTTTTTAATAGTTTTTGAGGTCTTTTTTAGTGCGTGGTAGTGCACAATTGCCCCATTAGATCCAGTAGCAGCTATCGTGTTAAAACTTGGAAATAAATAATTTTTATTAAGTTTTCTAAATTTTTCTAGTCTATTTTGTGCATCGACTTCAGTAATTTTTTTTTTATTCTTAATTTTTAGCCAATAAATAAATTTAGTTAAAGCTAAACCATCACTAAAATGAGTATTAATCATATGTGTAATTTCAAATGAATTTTTAATTGACTTTAACATGTAGCATGGATCTTCTTTATTTATAACTTGAAATTTAGATTTAATAATTTTTTCATAGAAAATAGAACAAGAATGAGAATCTATTATAAATTTTTTTTTTTTTAGTTTTTCAATTAAAGATGAAAACTTTTCTGGTTTAATTAGTTGATTTTGTTTTATTTTTTTTTCGGCAATTATTTTAGTAGCTTTGGCTTTTGAGCTAATAAAAAATAATTCTTTATTTTTTCCCACTATTAAACGACAGTTAGGTATGGGGCTATTTGGATTATCATGTCCTCTAATGTTAAGAATCCAAGCTACATTTTCAGGGGCACTTATAAAAAGATAATCAACTTTATTTGATTTAAGAAAATTTCTAACTTTATTAATTTTTGATTTATGAGTTTCACCAATAATTTTACTGCTTAATGAAAAAAATGGATTTGTTTTAAATGTTTTTTGTTCATATATTTCATCTATTAAATTTTTATTAATTAAATTAAATTTAATTTTATTTGAAAAATAATAATTAAGTTGTCTTGTTGTAAATAATTTTGAATCAATTCCCAAAGTCAAATTTTTAATTATTGAATTTGGTAAGTGTTTGTGGATTTCAATTATTTGAAAATTTCTGCCTGACTCTTTTTGTGCTTGAATCGTATATCTCCCATCTACAAATAAATAATTTTTTTTTTTTAAAATTATAGCAAATCCGGCAGATCCGCTAAAATTAGAAATAGTTTTTAATCTATCTTTTAAGGCATATTCGGAAAAAAATTCATCATTTTTTGGCACTACATAACCATCAATATTAAATTTAATAAATTTTTTTCTTAGGCTATTTATTCTACTATTAATCATTTAATTCTTTTTTGGTATCTAATCCAACCAGGGCTTCTTATTTCATCATCAACTTCAAAATCTTGATTAAATTCAAAATCATTCTCTTCATTTTTATCTTTATTAAAGAATGAATTTTTTTCTAAATGTTTTTCTGGCAGCTCATCAATAAATCTTGAAGCCATACTGTCAATCCAATCTCCTTGATAAAATCTATTCATCGAGAAGGAAATTAATGCCTTTTTCTTTGCTCGGGTGATCCCAACATAAGCAAGTCTTCTTTCTTCTTCTAGACCATTTTGTCCCTTTTCTTCTATAGATTTTTGGTGGGGGAACAAACCTTCTTCCCAACCAGGAAGAAATATAACATCAAACTCTAAACCCTTCGAACCATGCATAGTCATCATATTAACTTTTTCCCCTTCCCAATCTTGATCAATAGAAGTAGCGAGTGCAACATGTTCTAAAAAACCTTCGAGGTTATCAAACTCTTTCATTGCACTTAATAGTTCTTTAATATTTTCTAATCTGTTTTCGTTATCAAAATCTTTTTTATTTTTAAGCATAGCTGAATAGCCAGATTCATCTAAAATAAATTGTAATAATTTAATATGGCTAATATTTTTTACAT
>CAJQSH010000065.1 GCA_905612505.1 uncultured Candidatus Pelagibacter sp.
GAATTAGGAAACAAGCTTAAAGAGATAGAAAAAGTTTGGGCTAATAATAACTTTCAAATTTCGGACCAGGAAGTTCAAAAAATAGTAAATAGTTAAACGTATTTAACGTCTTTGATCTCAAAATTTTTTGTGCCAGCAGGAGTTTTGATTTCGACTAAATCATTTTTGTTTTTCCCAATTAATCCTTTGCCTATAGGGGATTGAAAAAATATTAGTTTTTTTTGTAAATCAGCTTCATCTTTTCCAACAATTTTGTAGCTAATTTTTTCACCAGTATCTAAATTTTTTAAATCCACAGTTGAGCCAAAAATAACTTTTCCATCATTATTCATTTTTGTAACATCAATTACATTCGCACGAGCGATAATGTCGTTGATTTCCGTTATTCTCCCTTCATTGTGAGATTGCTCTTCTTTGGCCGCATGGTACTCAGCATTTTCTTTTAAATCACCGTGTGATCTGGCCTCAGAAATTGCAGCAACTATTTTAGGACGTTTTTTTTCTTTTAAAAAAATTAATTCTTCTTTTAATTTTTCTAAACTAAATAATGTTATTGGTTCTTTATTCATTTTAATTCCATTTTGCTATTGGAGGAAGAGACATTAAAATACCCTCAACATTACCTCCGGTTTGTAAACCAAATTTTGTTCCCCTGTCATAGAGCAAATTAAATTCGGTATATCTTCCTCTTTTAATATACTGCAATTCCTTTTCTTTTGTAGTCCATTTTTTTTTATATTTTAAATTTATTATTGAATTAAATAACATTTGAAAAGTTATTCCTAGATCAGAAACAAATTTAAAGTCTTTTTCCCAGTTATCCTTTTTGTAATCAAAAAAAATACCTCCTATGCCTCTCGTTTCTCCTCTATGAGGAAGGTAAAAATATTTATCACACCACTTTTGGTATTTTTTGTAACATTTTTTATCATGCCGATCACACATTTTTTTTAATTCTTTGTGAAGAAACGTTTTTTCTTTACTATCTTTAATGCACGGCGTCACGTCTATTCCACCACCAAACCAACCATGTGTTGTATAAATAAATCTAGTATTAAAATGAATTGCAGGAATATGAGGATTTTTCATATGCATAACAACTGAAATTCCTGATGCCCAAAAATTAGGGTTTTTTTTTACTCCTGGGATTTTTTTTCTCATTTCACCCAGAAATTTTCCACACACTGCAGAAAAATTTACACCAACTTTTTCAAAAATTCTTCCACCTTTTAAAATTCTAAATTCTCCTCCACCTTCGTCTTTAATATTACTTCTATTCCATGTATTGGACTTAAATTTTATTTTGTTTTTTTCTAATTTTTCAATATTATTACAAATAGTGTTTTGTAATAATTTGAACCAATTTCTAGCAAGTTTTTTTTTAATTTCTTTATCCATTATTTAGCAAGGCTATTTTGTCTTAAATTTTCTGAAAGAATTATAGCGACTGACGAGGCTATATTTAAAGATCTTTTATTATTCACCATAGGTATTTTTAATCTATATTTAATTGAATTGTGAATATATTCAGGTACACCAGCACTTTCTCTACCAAACAACAGTGTATCATTACTTTCAAATTTAAAAGCCGAATAGGATTTTGCCGATTTCGTTGTCATTAATATTACTCTCTGATCTTTTTTTGATTTGAAAAACTCATCAGAACTTTTATAAAATTTAATCATTTTTTCATCCATATAATCCATCACTACTCTTTTAAACCTTTTATCACCAAATAAGAATCCGCAGGGCTCAATAATCTCTAAATCAGCCCCAAGGCATGTACACGTTCTAATAATTGCAGCTGTATTTTGAGGGATATCTGGTTCATACAAGGCTATTTTAGGTCTTAAATTCATGGTTTCTGTGTCATTGTTTCTGTAGAAAAAAAACTTTTTTCTTATATGAAATCATATATTAGATAATAATAAACAAAAATTAAAAGATGTCTGAAAAAAAACCTGAAAGAAGAGAATTTTTATTTACAGCCTCATATGCGGTAGGAGCTGTTGGTGTAGGAGCGGTTGTTTGGCCTTTAATAGATCAAATGAATCCAGATGCTTCAGTTAAAGCTCTAGCTAGCACAGAAGTTGACATTAGCTCAGTTCAACCTGGAAAAACAATAACTGTACTTTGGAGAGGAAAACCAGTTTTTATTAAAAGAAGAACGCCTGAAGAAATAGAAGAAGCAAGAGCTGTTAAAATGGAAGATTTAAAAGATCCAGAAAAGGATGAAGATAGAGCAAAAAACCCAGAGTGGCTAGTTATGATAGGTGTTTGCACCCATTTAGGATGTGTACCCCTGAATGATAAAGGTGATTACAATGGATGGTTTTGTCCATGTCATGGTTCACACTACGACACATCTGGAAGAATAAGAAAAGGTCCTGCTCCATTAAATATGGAAGTTCCAAAATATGAATTTGTTAATAGTAATACGATTAAAATTGGGTAGTAGATAAATTATGAGTGATCAAGTGTACGTTCCTAAATCAAAATTCGGAAAATGGTTTAACGATAGACTTCCGTTGTTGACGCTTGCAAGTCATTTAACCGATTATCCAACGCCTAAAAATTTAAATTACTGGTGGACATTTGGTGGAATATTAACTTTTTGTTTAATTACGCAAATTGTTACTGGTTTGACCTTAGCAATGCACTACATTGCTCACGCAGATCTAGCTTTTGAAAGTGTTGAGCACATTATGAGAGATGTAAACTATGGATGGCTTATAAGATATATTCATGCAAATGGTGCTTCGATGTTTTTCTTAGCGGTATATATTCACATATTTAGATCTTTATTTTATGGATCTTACAAATCACCGAGAGAAATAATTTGGATTATTGGAATAATAATTTATCTTTTAATGATGGCTTCTGCATTCATGGGTTATGTTCTTCCATGGGGACAGATGAGTTTTTGGGGAGCAACAGTTATTACAAATCTTTTTAGTGCCATCCCTTTAGTGGGAGAGGGAATAGTAAATTGGTTATGGGGTGGTTATTCAGTAGACAACCCTACTTTAACTAGATTTTTTACTCTTCACTACTTACTGCCATTTTTAATTTTAGGATTGGTGGTTCTTCATATTTGGGCTTTACATATTCCTGGAAATAATAATCCTATAGGAATAGATGTTAAAAAACCTTCAAAAGATACTGTGCCTTTTCATCCATATATAGTTATAAAAGATGTATTTGCATTACTAATGTTTATAATTGTTTTTGCATTTTTTGTATTTTATTCACCAAATATTTTAGGCCATGCTGATAACTATATTGAAGCAAACCCAATGGTTACACCAACTCATATTGTTCCAGAATGGTATTTGTTACCCTTTTATGCAATTTTAAGATCTGTCCCAGACAAATTAATGGGTGTAGTTGCAATGCTATCAGCAATTTTAATTTTAGCAGCGCTCCCATGGTTAGATACTTCAAAAATTAGGTCAGCAGTATTCAGACCTTTATATAAACAGTTTTATTGGATATTGGTTGTTGATGTATTAATACTTGGTTATGTAGGTGCAATGCCAGCAGAAGGCTTGTACTTATTAATTGCTAGAGTGGCCACAGCTTATTATTTTATACATTTTTTAATAATTCTTCCAATATTAGGGTTTAAAGAAAAAACTATACCTTTACCCTTGAGTATTACAGACCCTGTTCTTGGAGGCTTTCCAAATACAAAAATTGTTAAAAAAAAAGAAAGTTTAGACTAACCTAATGAAAAATTTTTTAAAAATATCATATTTAATAGTTCTATTACTAACCGGAACCTACCCAGCTAATAGTGCAGAAAAAGTAGAGCTATTAAAAACAGACTGGAGCTTTAAGAGTTTATTCGGAAAATTTGATAGAGGATCTTTACAAAGGGGTTATCAGGTTTATACAGAAATTTGTGCCTCATGTCATTCAATGAAATACGTTAGTTATAGAAATTTAGCAGAACCAGGTGGGCCAGAGTTTACTGAAGAACAAGTACAAGCTATTGCAGGAAATTTTGAAGTTACTGACGGTCCAAATGGTGATGGTGAAATGTTTATAAGACCAGCAAAACTATCAGATAAGTTTGTTATGCCTTTCGAAAATGTAAAAGCAGCACAAGCAGCTAACGGTGGTGCTTACCCTCCAGACATGTCAGTATTAGCAAAAGCTAGAAGTGGTGGAGTTGATTATATTTATTCAGTTCTCCTAGGTTATGAAGATCCTCCAAGTGGAGTTATACTGGATGATGGCGTCTATTATAATAAATATATGTATGGAAATAATATTAAAATGGCAAAACCATTGTCTGATGATTTAATCAAATATAGTGATGGTACAGTTGCTTCAGAAGAGCAAATGGCAAAAGATGTAACAACATTTTTAATGTGGGCTGCTGAGCCACATTTAGAGGCGAGACATAAAATGGGATTTAAAGCAATTTTATACTTAATTATTTTAACTATTTTAGTTTACTACAGCATGAAGAAGATATGGTCACGTATTGAACCTGAAGTTTAATATATCACCATCTTTAACAATATAATCTTTTCCCTCAAGTCTCATTTTTCCATTTGTTTTTGAGCTTACCCAACCTTGATTAGCAATAAAGTCTTCATACGCAATAGTTTCAGCTCTTATAAATCCTTTTTCAAAATCTGTGTGAATTTCACCAGCAGCCTTTGGTGCAGTACAGTTTTTTTGTATAGTCCATGCTCTAGTTTCCTCAGGTCCAGATGTAAAGTAAGTGTCTAACTCTAAAATGTTATAGCTTTTTTGAATTAACATATTTAAACCGGTTTTTTTTAATCCAATCATTTTCATGTAATTTTCTTTTTCCTCATTTTCTAATTGATTGATTTGATTTTCGATATCTGCTGAAACTATTAAGGTATTTTTTTCACTAAATTTTTTAATAAATGCTTCTGTGTATTGATTTCCATTTTGAACACTTGCTTCATCAACATTACAAACAAAAATTTTAGGTTTTAAAGACAATAAACCACTCTGGTTCAGTAATTTTTTTTCAAATTGATCGTGAAGAATTTGCATATCTTTAGAATTATTAATGTAATCTGAAGCAATTTCTAATATTTTTAACTGCTCTTCATCAACATTTTTTTTATTATTTTTTTCTAGTCTTTTTTGAATAGACTCTAGGTCTGCTAACATTATTTCTGTTTCAATAATCTCTAAATCTCTTGTTGGATCAACGGTGGGGTTTACATTTTGAATATCATCAGAGTCGAAACATCTAATCATATGAATTATTGCATCAACCTCTCTTATGTGTGATAAAAATTTATTTCCTAAACCTTCACCTTTCGAAGCACCTTTTACTAAGCCGGCTATATCTACAAATTCTATAGTTGTGTTAATTTTTTTTTTTGATTTTGATACTTCTGCCAATTTATCTAATCTTGCATCTGGTACAGGAACAACGCCAATATTTGGTTCAATTGTACAAAAAGGAAAGTTAGCTGCTTGTGCCTTGCTAGAGTTTGTGAGTGCATTGAACAATGTAGATTTACCAACATTAGGTAAACCAACAATTCCACACTTAAAGCTCATTTATTTATTATTTATTGTGCTAGAAAATAGATCTAATTTTTTATCAATCAAAACAGATATTGAAAGAATAATGCTATTTGTAATTTCATTTAATTGAAGGAGCTCATCTTCATCAAAGTCTTTTAAAACATGATCAGATATATTAGCTTTTGTTTTTGGTTTTCCAATTCCTATTCTTACTCTTGAATATTCTGTGCCAATAAATTTATCTATTGATTCAATTCCATTATGACCAGCACTAGAGCCACCAAATTTTGCTTTTACTTTACCAAAGTCAATATCCAGATCATCATGAAAAACAATTATATTTTTAGGATCTATTTTAAAATATTCTATTATTTCACGAATACAAATTCCTGAATTATTCATAAATGTTAATGGTTTAATTGCATAAATTTTTTTTTCATTGATATTTCCAGTAGTTAATAATCCTTTAAATTTAGGTTTTTGTTTTGAGAGCCCAAATTTTTTGTTTATTGCATCAATCATTTTGAAACCAATGTTGTGTCTATTGTTTTCGCTATCTGGCGTGGGATTGCCTAAGCCTACTAATAAAAGCATATTTTTTTTAAATCAAAACTATAAAATTTCACGATGATTTTATTATTTTTTTTCTGTAGGGGATTTTTTTTCTTCACCCTCTTTTTTATCACCTTCAGTAACTGTAGTGGCCTCTTCTGTTCCTTCAGCCGTAGCTACTGCTCCCTCTTCTTCTGCTTCAGCAGGTTTTTCAGGTTCTTTCATAACAGTTGGTGCTGCCAGTGTAGCAATTACAAAATCTCTTCCTTGTATAGTAGGATTTACATTTTCTTCTAATTTGACAGACGATATTTTAAAACTTTGGCCAATATCAACACCATCAAGATCAATTATAATTTCTTTTGGAATTTTTTCACTTGGACACTTTAGTTCAATTTTTCTTCTAACAATATTTAGTACACCACCTCTTTTTAAACCAGGTGATTTTTCATGGTTAATAAATTGAACTGGCACCTCTATTCTTATTTTTGCACCAGCAACTATTCTGAGAAAATCAATATGAATAGGTTGATCGGTTATAACATTGTATGTAATTTCTCTGGGTAAAACATTTTGATGTTTACCGTCTATATTTAGAGTAATAATATTTGATAAAAAGTTCTCTTTATTTAATAAATTTTTAAGTATTTTTTTTGATACAGAAACTTTTTCGTTTTGGGCACTACCACCGTAGATTATTGCAGGAACATTGCCGCTAGATCTAAGAGACCTTACGCTACCTTTTGATTTTGTATTTCTGATGCTTGCTTCAAGTGAATTCATAAAAACAAGGGGTTGTAACTTATGTTTATCAATAACTCAAGATAATTATTTAAACAGATCGGATACAGAAGTTGAATTTGATATTCTTTTAATTGCCTCACCCATTAGGTTCGATATGGGCAAAACTTCAATATTTTTAGCTTTCTTAATTTTTTCTTGATTGTCGATAGTATCAGTTATAACTAAGTTTTTGATAACTGACTTTTTAATTTTTTCGATTGCATTTCCACTTAAAACACCATGTGTAATATAAACATAAACTTCTTTAGCTCCTTTTTCTTTTAGAGCTTTAGCGGCATTAACTATAGTCCCCCCTGAATCAATAATATCATCAACAATAATACAAGTTTTTCCCTTAACATTACCAATTACATTCATAACTTGTGATTGACCAGGTTTTGGTCTTCTTTTGTCAACAATGGCTAAGCCAATATTAAGAATTTTACCCAGCGCTCTAGTTCTTTCAGTTCCACCAACATCTGGAGCTACACAAATAATATTTTTAGTTTTAATTTTTTTTTTTATGTGTCTTGCAAAAATAGGAGTAGCAAATAAATTATCAACTGGTATGTCAAAAAATCCCTGGATCTGTCCCGCATGAAGATCAACGGTTACAACTCTATCTGCTCCAGCCTTAGTGATTAGGTTAGACACAAGCTTGGCTGATATAGAGGTTCTGGGAACCACTTTTCTATCTTGTCTTGCATAACCAAAATATGGAATAACTGCAGTAATATTTTTTGCCGAGGATCTTTTTAAAGCATCAATACAAAGTAGTAATTCCATTAAGTTATCATTAGCAGGAGAAGAAATAGATTGAATTATAAAAATACTATTACCTCTAATATTTTCGTTAATTTCTATATAAATTTCACCATCTGCAAATTTTCTAATACTAGAATTTACAAGTTTAGATTTTAAATATTTAGCAATTTTTTTACTTAAAGTTTTGTTGCTGTTTCCAGATAGTAATTTCATTAAGAAGGCTAATTAATCATAATTATTGAAATATTTCTACCATAATCATTCTCATTGCGACGAATAGATCTTCTTGCACTGAAAAAATTGTTTTTTATATCAAAAGTATCTTTCTTAATTATTTCAATATTTTTAATATTAAGACTTTTTAATTCAGAATAAATGTACTTATTTAAGCTAAAATAAGTTTTATGTTTAATATTTTTAAAAAAAAATTGATTTTTTTTATCTTTCTTTAAAAACCTGTCCTTGAAATCTTTTTTAACTTCATAATTTTTTACTGATATGCATGGGCCAATAACAGCGGTTAAACCGTTCGGAGTGCAACCTTTCTTTAACATAAATTTTACTACATTTTTTACAATACCTTTATATGCGCCCTTCCATCCCGCATGTATTGCTGCAACCATATTTTTATTTTGATCATGAATTAATATTGGAGCACAATCTGCTGTCAAAACTCCAACAGGAGTATTTCTTAGATTGGTAATTATAGCATCACATTTAAACTTATTTTTTTTAAATCTAAATTTTTTGTCAATATAACAAAATTTATTGCTATGAATTTGGTTGAGTAAAAAAACCTTTTTGGGACTAGTCTTAATTTTCTTAATAACTATTTTTAAGTTATTTAATATATTTTCTTTTTTATCAAATGAACCAAGACCACAGTTTAGGCTTTTGTATATACTTTTTGACTTTCCACCAAATTTATTGAAAAAACCATGTTTTATATTTTTAGATTTTAATAATTTCTTTGCTCTAATCAAATTAAAATCCTAACTGAAATTTATTATTTTTATTAGTAATAAGCATTACTTTGAATAGATTCCCCATGGCACTTTTATTAATTAATCTTTTAATTCTAAAATAAATATCAGCTTTTTTTGTAAAGGGCATATTTTTACTTATTATTTCTGCCCTTTGCAGTATCCCAAGTTTTGTTAGAAAGTTTTTTTGTGTGGTAGTTATTGAGTTAAATGATCCAAATTTTTTAATCATTTGTTTAATCATATAAAAATTTAAATTGTAAGTAATATCTGATTTACCAAAGCTATCTAGTACATCGGTGTATTTATGATTGGATACCGCTTGAAGAGTATTTTTAATTTTTTTATTAAGATATCCATAGTCTATAATTAAAATACCCCCATCACTAAATTTGATTTTTTTCGTGATTGTTTCAAAATAATTGATCATTGATTGTGAGTATTCAATAAATTTTTGTTTATGTGAAATATTAAATTTTATTTGTTTTTCAAATTGCTTCATATTAAACAGCAAGTCGACATATTCTGGTTTTTTAAGTTTAGTAAATTTAATATATCTTTCATACCACTTTCCTTTTTTTTTGATAAATTGTTTAATTGGAAGCGCATCAAAAAATTCATTAGCAATAAATATACTGGGTAAATTATTTATTTCATTTAAATTTTTTAACCATTTTACATTTTTATCTTTAATATTTTTATTTTGAATTTTTTTTAGTAAGTTACTTTTTTCTAAAATACTGACTTTACATGCTGATTTAAACTTTGGAAATTGATTAAAGGTTTTAATCAATATTTTTATCATCTCACCGTTACCAGCACCCAATTCAATTAAATTAAATTTTTTAGGACATTTTAGGTGTTCCCAAAAAGAAACTATCCAAATCGCAATCATTTCTGAAAATAATATTGAAATATTTGGCGCAGTTATAAAGTCTCCATTTTTCCCAAAAGGATTTTTATTCATATAGTACCCAAATTCTTTGTTATAAAGAGCCTCCTCTATATATTTATCTACACTTAATAAATTGTTATTTTTAATTTTCATTTTTTATAAAAAAATAAAATTCCACCAAGTATTAAAAATACAACGCTTATATATTGACCCATAGTTAAGTTTAGAGTCATATAACCGATTTGTGGGTCAGGGTTTCTAAAAAATTCTATCAGAAATCGAAATAAAGAATAAAAGATTAAAAAGATACCGGATATTACTCCGGGGTTTTTTAAGCTGTTTTTTTTAGATAGATTACTAAGTAGTAAAAATAAAATAATACCCTCAAAAATAGCTTCATATATTTGTGAAGGATGTCTTTTTACATTATCTATCATTACAAATTTAACTGACCAGGGAACATCTGTTTCTCTACCATAAAGTTCAGAATTTATAAAATTTGCAACTCTCCCAAAGAAAATTCCAATAGGAGCAGCTAGAGCAACCAAATCTAAAAATATAAAGTGATTTAATCTATGTTTTTTTGAAAAAATTAAAGTAACAACAACAACACCTACTAGACCACCATGAAATGACATGCCTCCATTCCAAATCATAAAAATTTCAATAGGATTTTGAAAGTAATAACTTAGATTATAAAAAAAAATATAACCAATTCTTCCACCCAAAATAATACCAACAATCAAATATGTAATAAAATCATCAAATAAATTAAATACAAGCTTATCTTTGATTAATCTGTTTTTGCAATATAGCCAACCGAGTAAAATTCCAGCTATATAAGCCAATGAATACCATCTAACATCTAATGAAAAAATTTGAAAAGCAATTGGATTAAAATTATTAGTAAACATTTTTAATAAATAACTATAAAGTATATTAATTATATAAATGAATATATGACAAAATCCAAATTTGTAATTGATAAATTGACAAGATTATTTGAGCAAGGACTTATTTCTTATAAAGACCTAAGCTCTGAAATTTTTAACATTTTAAGATCAAAAAGAGATGAAATTGTTTTTAAAATGAAGCTTACCAGCAAGGAAGAGACTGATATTTTAATCAAAAGAGTGGAAAATCTAGAAAAAAAAATTAAAAAATTAGAAAAAAATAAATCTACAAAGGAAAAAAAATCTTAACTCTAAGGCCATTTGTGGTAGATTTTTCTAATAAGATATTCCCTCCATGTGATTTTATAATATCTGATGCAATCGACAAACCAAGACCAACACTTGATTTAGAAGCTCCTCTACTTTTATCTATTTTATAAAATGGTTTAAAGACATTCTCGTATTCTTTTTCTGGTATGCCAGGCCCATCATCATCAATATTTATTATAATGTTATTATTTTTTTTTGATAATTGAATGTGTATTTTTGTTGCGTATTTGATGGAATTATCAATAAGATTGTTAATACACCTTCCAATTAGATTCATTCTTCCATTCATATAAACCCTGGTATCCAGCTCATTGGAGATATTTTTATTTTCATATCTTTTAATTATGTCTTCAATTAATTCAGTGATATTAAAAATTTTATCCTTTTCGGAAAAACTTGATTTTGTAAACTGTAAATATTCATTGAGCATTTTTTCCATTTCATCAACATCGTGTGAAATCTTTTTTGAAAGTTCATCATTCTTAATAAAGGCTAATTGAAGTTTTATTCTTGTTAAAGGGGTTCTTAAATCGTGACTAATACCAGATAGCATTTCTGACCTTTGATTTAAGTGTCTCATTATTCTTTTTCTCATTTTTTCAAATTCGTGACCAGCCTGTCTTATCTCCAAAGCACCAGATGGCCTGAACTCACCAATACTTTCACCTTTTCCAAATTTTTCAGCAGCAATTGCTAGATTTATAATTGGCCTCGTTTGATTCTTTAAAAATATCATTGCAATAAATATTAATAAAATTGCTGGAAAAGTTATCCATAATGCAAACATTCTTGCTGAAGCACTTGATATTCTATCTTTAGGAATAAAAAATTGAAAATATCCATTTGAATATTGAATTTTTAAATCAATGAGATCTTTATAAGAAGTGGTGTCAAACCAATAGTTAGAAAATTTAGCTTTGAGCTCTCTTCTTAAGCTCCTATCAATAGGACTAAACCATCTTTCAGATTTATATTCTGGTAAACTTTCTCCAATTTCAAATTTTATATTGAATTCTAAATTCCTTTTAAAAAGATTGGTTATGGACTCTCTATTATATTCCTCATTATCATACGCATCTATGAAAGTTTTAATTTCTGCAACTAGTGCATGTGTCATTCCTTTATTGGTTTTAATCCAAAGACTGTCAAAAAAAACAATTGTAATAACAATTTGTAAAATTATAATTGGAGTAGCTACAATTAAAAGTCCTCTATAAAATAATCTACGAGGTAATAAATCTTTTAAAAAATTACTCAATCCATAAGACATAGCCAGCACCTCTTAAAGTTTGTAAATATTTAGGGTTTTTAGAGTCAATTTCTATTTTTTTTCTTAATCTAGTTATTATAACATCTATAGATCTTTCTTTTTCTAAATCTATTAATTTTCCAATAGCTTCTCTAGAAAAAGTTTTACCGGGATCATTTATCATTTTTTCTAATATAATTTTTTCAGTATTATTTATTTTAAACTCTTTATTATCTTTGAAAATTAACAATTTGTTTAAATCAATTTTGACATTATCAAATTTAATAATTCTTTTTTGATTATTTTTTTTTGTTTTATCGAGTATATTTTTAATTCTTAATATTAGTTCTTTTGGCTCAAAAGGTTTTGGTAAATAATCATCAGCACCAACTTCTAAACCTTCAACTCTTTCAATTGCCTCTCCTTTAGCGGTAAGCAAAATTATAGGCGTATTAATTTTTTCTTTATGTTCTTGAGTAAATTCTAAACCGTTTTTGCCAGGCATCATTATATCTAATACGATCAAATCAAATTTAATTATTGCAATCTTTTCAGCAGCATCTTCGGCACTGTTTGCAGTTGTGACCAGAAAACTATTCTCTCTTAAGTATTGTTTTACCAAGAATCTTATTCTATCGTCATCATCAACAACTAAAATATGTGCTATAAATTTATCCATTAATTATTTTTCTTAAAACATTGTTAAAGCTAAGCACTTCTTCAGAGCTTGATTGTAAAAAAGCATTATAAATTCTTTTTTTTTGTGCAACAAATATTTCTTCAAAAAGTTTTTCTCCCTTATCATTTAAAAATATATGTTTTAAACGCGTGTCTTTTTCATTTTTTTTAAAAAAAATAATCTCTAACTTAATAAGATCTTTTAAAACTCTATTCAAACTTTGTTTAGTGACCTTTAATTTTTTTAATAGTTCTGAAATTGTGACACCTTTGTACATTGAAAGTAGAAGAATAACCTTATGATGAGCGATCCCTATTGAATATTTATTTAAAGTTTTCTTGGCATCAGTAAAAGATTCCCTATAAACAATGAAAAGTTTTTCAATTAGGTCCTTTAACTGATTATCTTTTAAATATAAAATTTCTTTCATTAAGGGTAAGTTATATTGACATATTATAGATACAAAGATAATTTTTAAAAAAATAAATATATTTCATTCATGATACCTTACGATAAAAGATCTGGTAAAATTTGGTACAATAACGAGCTAGTTGATTGGGCTGATGTTAAAATACATGTGTTAAATCATGGGCTTCACTATGCAAGCTGCGTGTTTGAGGGAGAAAGAGTTTATGAGGGCTCAATTTTTAAACTAGAAGAACATACATCACGACTTTTTTATTCAGCAAAGAGAATGGGTATTAAGATCCCTTATACTGAAGAAGAAATAAATTTAGCATGCAATAAAATTATTTCAATTCAAAATGTACAAAATGGATATGTAAGACCTGTAATTTGGAGGGGAAGTGAAATGATGGCTATCTCTGCACAACAAACTAAAACTCACGTTGCTGTTGCTACTTGGGAGTGGGGATCTTATTTTGATCCAAAATTAAAAGTAGAAGGAATTAAATTAAATATTTCAAACTGGAGAAGACCAGCACCAAACTCAATACCATGGGATACTAAAGCGGCGGGTCTTTATATGATCTGCACTTTATCAAAGCATGAAGCTGAACAACAGGGTTACACAGATTCTTTAATGCTTGATCATGAAGGTAATGTTGCTGAAGCAACTGGTGCTAATATATTTTTTAAAGATAAAGAGGGAAATTTACACACACCTATTCCTGATTCATTTTTAGATGGAATAACTAGACGTACCGTTATTAAAATTGCAAAATCAAAAAAAATTAAAGTAAATGAAAGAAAAATAACTCCAACAGAATTATCAGATTTTGTTGGGTGTTTTTTAACAGGGACTGCTGCAGAAGTAACACCTGTATCTTGCATCGCTAAAAATCAATTTAAGGTTTGTGACACAATAATTGATTTAAATAATAGCTATCAAGCTTTAGTTAGAAAAAATAAAATAGTTTAGTTTTTACTATCTTCAGACATTGCATGGTCAATGCCTTTTATTAGGTATTCATAACCAGTATATAAAGTTAAAAGAGCAGAAAGCCAAAGTAAGATTATTCCGATAGTTTGAGCATTATAATCTTGAAAATTTAAAATTTTATTTCCAGTTTCACCAGTTAACAATAATGAAATAGAAATCATTTGTAGAAAAGTTTTTAGTTTAGCTAAATTAGAAACAGGTAATTTTACCTGAGCTTTTGCTAAAAATTCTCTTAGGCCTGATATTAAAATTTCTCTAGTTAATATTATTATTGCAGCAATTACTTCGTAATGTTTAATTGTTCCATCCATGACTAAAAGAATTAATGCTGTAGCTACTATTATTTTGTCGGCTATTGGATCTAGTAGCTCTCCTAATTTAGATTCTTCACCCAACATTCTTGCTAACATTCCATCTAAAAAATCAGTAAATGATGCAATCACAAATAATGCGAAAGCAGTTAAATCACCATAAAAACCTGGCAAATAGAACGCAAGAACAAAAAAAGGAACTAAAATTATTCTGCCGATAGTTAATATATTTGGAATTTTTTTAAGCATAATTATTCGTGAAAAAAATTATATATCCTTTTTGCAACTTTTTCCTCAACACCTTCAACTGATTTAATTTCATCAAAACTTGCAGATTCCACAGCTCTGGCAGAGCCAAAATGGTTTAATAATGCTCTTTTTCTAATAGACCCAATACCATCTATTTGATCTAGCATTGATTTTCTAATTCCTTTAGCTCTTTTAGCTCTATGAGAGTTGATTGCGAATCTATGAGCTTCATCACGGAGTCGTTGCATAAAAAATAGAGTAGGGTCATTTCTTTCAAATTTAAAGGATTTACCATTATAAAAAAAGGTCTCATCACCACTATTTCTTTGTTTGCCTTTTGCGATAGCAATCATGGGAAGGTCGTACAGGCCAAATTCATCCAATATTTCTTTAGCTGAAGAATATTGACCTTTTCCTCCATCTATTAGTATTAAATCTGGCAATGTTAGATAGTTTCCCTTTTCAAGCATGGCTCTTTTAAATCTTCTGGTTAGCACCTCTTTTAGCATTGCAAAATCATCTTGTTCTGCACCCTTAATTTTAATGTCAAATTTTCTATATTTTTTTTTAATAAAACCTTCATTTCCAAAAGTTACCATTGCACCAATACTATTTGTTCCTGAAATATGACTGTTATCGTAAACTTCAACTAAATTTATACTATTTTTAAAGTTAAATTTTTTAGATATTCCCTCAAATAAATTTTTGTTATTATTTGTTTCATAAAGTTTTCTATTTAATGACTCTTTGGCATTTTTTTCGGCCATTGCAATGACCTTAGCTTTAGTCCCTTTCTTAGCGATATTAATAGAGATAGTATTATTTTCTTTTTTACTTAAAGTTTCTTCTATTAATTTTTTATCATTTATATCAGAATTTATTATTATTAACTTTGGAACGCTTTTATTTTCATAAAACTGCATTAAAAAAGAAGACATTATTTCATTAACATTTTGATCAGGATCATGTTTTGGAAAATAAGCTTGATTGCCCCAGTTTTGTTTAGATCTATAAAAAAATACCTGAATACAAGTTTTGCCGGATTCTTTGTAAGCTGCTATTACATCGGCATCAACAAGGTTTGCTTCATTAATTCTTTGTGATGATTGAATTATATTTAAGGATTTAATTCTATCTCTGAAAATAGAAGCTCTTTCAAAGTCAAGCTTGTTGCTAGCCTCTTCCATTTGCTTCGATAGGTTTTTTTGAATATCTCTAGATTTACCAGAGACAAACTGGATTGCATGATCAACTGATTTTTTATAATCATCTTTATTTATATAATCAACACATGGTCCAGAACATCTTTTTATTTGATAAAGTATGCAGGGCCTCTTTCTATTTTTAAAAGTAGAGTCATCACACACTCTTAATTGAAATATTTTTTGAAGCATTTTTATTGTCCAATTTGCTGTGCCAGCAGAAGCAAAGGGTCCAAAATAAAAACCATCTTTGTCTTTCTTTCCTCTATGCTTTGTAACTTGAGCCCACTGATCATTGTTGCTGATAAAGATAAAAGGAAAAGATTTATCATCTTTAAGCAATATATTGAATTTAGGTTTATGTTTTTTGATTAAATTGGCCTCTAAAAGTAATGCTTCACTTTCATTAGCTGTAGTCGTTATCTCTAATTTAAAAGTTTGAGACAGCATTCTTTCAGTTCTAATAATGTGATTTTTTTCAGCTACGTAGTTTTTTAATCTATTAGGTAGATTTTTTGCTTTTCCGATATAAAGAATATCATCTTTATGATTAAGCATCCGATAAACACCAGGACTTTTAGGAATTAAAGGAAGTTCTTTTCTAATTACTTCTTTGCCTAGTTCAGAACTTTTCATAACTTCTTTTTTTGGTAATTTGGATACCAACAGAGGCACACTCTTTTATGATTTCTAATTTTTCAATTTGAAGCATTATTTTTCCAATTCGTTTATCTTTAAATAATACGTCAAAAACATCTTCAGCAAGTGTTTCTAAAAAATTGTAATGTTTCTTTTTTGCAAGTTTAGTAATTAATTTAACAACTTGGCCGTAATTAACAATAGATTTAATATCCTTATCGCTTGTTGGCTTCTTGTCTTCATAATCAATTTCTAAACTAAATTTTACTTTTTGTTTTTTCTCTTTTTCAAAATCGTAATAACCAAGCTTTAAAGAAAGAATTAATTCTTTGATAAGTATTTTTTTTTCGTAATTAAATAAGTTTTTACTTTTATCTATTTTTATAATTTTGAAATTGTTTTTTTTCATTCTTTTCCAATTACATCTGGTGTCTGCCAGTTTAAACTTTGTCCATTATCTATCGCAATTACCTGACCTGTAATTGAGCTGTTTTTGATAAAAAAGTCAACAGCAGAACATATATTTTTTACATTTACCTGTTGTTTTAAAGGTGTTGCTAAATATTGTTTTTTAAAATGTGTATCGCTTTGTCTTTTGTTTTTTATAGTTGGACCAGGTGCGATTCCATTAACCCTTATATTTGGAGCTAAGTTCATCGCGCTAGTTTTTGTAAGAGTATACAAGCCAGTTTTACTTAAAGTATATGAAAAAAAGAACGGTGTTAATTTAAAAACTCTTTGGTCAATTATATTAATAACATTATTATTTTTACCTTTCGTATTTTTTGAAAATTCTTTTGTAAGATATGCTGGTGCTTTTAAATTTACATCCAAATGTTGATTCCAGCTTTTAGAAGAAAAGCTTTTAAGGCTGTCATTTTCGAACAATGAGGCATTATTAATTAAACAATCAAAATATTTTAATTTTGACTTCGAAAATTTTATGATTTTTTTTAGATCTTGTTCTTTTGCAAGATCACCTTTTATCAAATATACTTTTGTTTTATTTTTTAATAATTTTTTTTGTAATTTTTCAGCTTCTTTTTTAGAATTTTTATAATGAATTACCATCTCAACTCCTGGACCTGAAAGCTTTTCTGCGATGGCTGCGCCCATTCTTGTTGCCGCACCAGTAATTATTATTTTGTTTGCTTCCATTTTTTCTTACCTTTTTGTGCTCTTGTACCAGGTAAACCCATTGTTGATCTACCCTTTGGATATGTTCTGTTTTCTTGGTTATAGTGTTTTACTTTTGGATTTAAAACAATTTCTAATTCAGAAGCCTCTATATTCCTTATTTCATCTCTTATCTTTGCAGCTTCTTCAAATTCAAGGTTAGTTGCAGCATTCTTCATTCTTTTATTTAATGCCTTTAAGTGTTTTTTTAAGTTTCCACCAATATTGTCTCCCGTACCTACTTTTAGATAATCTTTTTCATAAACGCTTTGTAAAACATCGTTAATTTCTTTTTTGATAGAGACTGCATCAATATTATGTTTTTTATTATAAGCAACCTGGATTGCTCTTCTTCTATCGGTTTCCTGTATTGCTTTTTTTATACTTTTGGTTTCTTTGTCGGCATAAAGGATAACCCTACCATCAAGATTTCTTGCCGCCCTACCGATAGTTTGAATTAAAGAAGTTTCTGATCTTAAAAAACCTTCTTTATCTGCATCTAGGATTCCAACCAATGCACATTCTGGGATATCAAGCCCTTCTCTTAAAAGATTTATACCAACCAAGACGTCAAATACACCAAGTCGTAGATCTCTCATAATTTCAATTCTTTCGAGTGTGTCTATGTCAGAGTGCAAGTATCTAACTCTAATCCCGTTTTCATGAAAATATTCAGTCAAGTCTTCAGCCATTTTTTTAGTTAAGGTTGTTACCAAAACTCTATAATTTTTATCTATTGTTTGTTTACATTCGTGCATCAGGTCATCAACCTGATTTTTTGCTGCTTTTATTTCTACGGGTGGATCTATTAGGCCAGTGGGTCTTATGACTTGTTCTACAAATTTACCATTAACTTGCTCTAGTTCCCATGGGCCAGGAGTTGCAGATACAAAAACTGTTTGAGTTCTCATGGCATCCCATTCTTCAAATTTTAAAGGTCTATTATCCATACAAGAAGGTAGTCTAAAACCATATTCTGCAAGATTACTTTTTCTTGATCTATCACCCTTATACATCCCATTTAATTGTGGAACTGTTACGTGACATTCATCTACAAAAATAAGTGTATTGTCTGGAAAATATTCAAAGAGAGTGGGAGGTGGCTCTCCAGGTTTTCGTCCTGATAAAAATCTAGAATAATTTTCAATTCCTGCACAAGATCCTGTGGCTTCAATCATTTCTAAATCAAATTTAACTCTTTCTTCTATTCTTTGTGCTTCAAGTAATTTATTTTGTTCTTTAAATTTTTTTAAAGTTACTTCTAGTTCTTTTTTAATTTTTATTATTGCTTGTTCGATAGTTGGTTTAGGAGTGATATAGTGACTGTTTGCATAAATTTTTATTATATCTAGGTCATTTATTAAATTCCCTGTTAAAGGGTCAAACTCTTCAATTTTTTCTAATTTGTCACCAAATAAACTTAATCTCCAAGCTCTGTCTTCTAAGTGTGACGGAAATATTTCAAGATATTCTCCTCTTGCTCTAAAAGTTCCTCTATAAAAGTTTTGATCATTCCTTTTATATTGAAGGGCTACTAATGATTTAATTAATTGTTCTCTATTGTAGTCATAATCTTTTTTTAAACTTAATGTCATTTTACTGTATGCTTCAACAGAACCTAAGCCATAGATACAAGAAACACTTGCAACAATAATTACATCATCTCTTTCAAGAAGAGATCTAGTAGCCGAGTGACGCATACGATCAATTTGTTCATTAATAGATGCTTCCTTTTCAATATAAGTATCTGATCTTGGAACATAAGCTTCAGGTGTATAATAGTCATAGTAAGAAACAAAATATTCAACAGCATTTTCTGGAAAAAATGATTTCATCTCGCCATAAAGTTGAGCTGCTAATGTTTTGTTAGGTGCAAGTATGAGTGCAGGTCTATTGGTTCTTTCAATAACCTGAGCCATTGTAAAAGTTTTTCCTGAACCTGTTACACCAAGCAAAACTTGATTTAATTCTTCTTTATTTGCTCCTTTAACTAATTGTTTTATTGCTTCAGGCTGATCACCAGCAGGTTTAAAATCTGTAACAAGTTTGAATTTTTTTCCACCTTCTAGTTTTTGGTGTATTTCTGGATTTTTACTTTGTATTTCAGTAATTAAATCTTGATAAGTATTTTGCATTATCTATAAAACTATTAGAATAAAAATATATTTCAATGAGCATTATATCAAACAGTTTAAAAAAGATTAAACCATCACCAACTATTGCCGTAACCCAGAAGGCAAGAGAGTTAAAAGCTGCTGGAAAAGACGTTATAAGTCTTGGAGCAGGTGAGCCAGACTTTGATACTCCAGATAATATTAAACAAGCGGCCATAAAAGCCATTAATGATGGTGACACTAAATATACTGCTGTTGATGGAACAGCTGTTTTAAAGGATGCAATTATAAAAAAATTTAAGAGAGAAAATCATCTAGATTATACAGCAGATCAAATAACAGTTGGTGTGGGTGGAAAACATGTAATTTATAACGCCATGATGGCAACTTTAAATGAAGGAGACGAAGTTATTGTTCCAGCTCCTTATTGGGTATCTTATCCAGATATAGTTTTGTTAGCTGGCGGCACTCCAATAATTTTAGAATGTAATGAAAAACAAGGATTTAAGATTAGTCCAAGCGTATTAGAAAAATTTATAACTGCAAAAACAAAATGGATTATATTAAATTCACCTTCTAACCCCACAGGTGCCTGTTATTCGGAAGGTGATATTAGAGAGATTGCTAAAGTATTAATCAAACATCCACACGTTTATATTCTAAGTGATGATATTTATGAACATGTAATTTATGGAGGGTTTAAGTTTTTTACTATTGCTCAAATTGATAAGTTAAAAGAAAGAGTTCTTACAATGAATGGTGTAAGTAAAGCTTATTCAATGACAGGATGGAGAATAGGGTATGCCGCTGGTCCAAAAGAAATTATTAAAGCAATAGCTAAAATACAATCTCAATCAACAACCAACCCATCTTCAATTAGCCAAGCTGCAGCTGTTGAGGCTTTAAATGGAACTCAAGATTTTATTAAAGAGAGAGCAACTTCTTTTCAAGAAAGAAGAGACTTTGTTGTTAAAGCATTAAACGACATAGATGGAATTGAATGTTTAAATCCAGATGGTGCATTTTATGTTTTTCCAAGCTGCAAAGATTTAATTGGAAAAAAAGATACTAATGGAAATGAACTTAAAGCAGATACTGATTTTGTTCAGTCATTACTTGAAAATAGTGGTGTAGCAGTTGTTCAAGGTTCTGCATTTGGTTTAGAAGGTTTTTTTAGAATATCTTATGCAACTTCAATGAAAAATCTAAAAAAAGCATTAGAAAAAATATCTACTTTCTGTAAAAATTTAAAATAGATTATTTTTTATAATTTAAAGCGGCACTAAATAAATACCTCGATGAGCAAATTTGACTTTATGGTTAGTGAGATAAAAATTTTTCAGCTTCAAGTGCAGCCATACAACCCATACCAGCAGCAGTTACAGCTTGTCTAAACGTTTTATCTTTAACATCACCAGCAGCGTAAATTCCAGGGATATTTGTTTCAGTAGAATCTGGTTTTGTTAACAAGTAACCTTCTTTATCCATATTCAACTGATCTTTAAAAAGAGCCGTTGCTGGATCATGACCAATAGCAATAAATAAGCCATCCACTTTAATTTCATTAATTTTATTTGTTTTAAGGTTTTTAATCTTAATCGCTTTAACATTTTTAGGTTCACTATCCCCAATAACCTCTTCAACTGCAGAATTCCAAATTATTTCAATTTTTTTATTTTCCATTAATTTTTTCTGAAGTAATTTTTCTGCTCTTAATGTACCTCGTCTGTGAATTAATTTAACTTTTGATGCAAATTTTGTAAGAAATATTGCTTCTTCAACAGCAGCATTTCCACCACCGACAACTGCTACTTCTTTTTCTTTAAAGAAAAAACCATCACATGTTGCGCATGCTGAAACTCCGAAACCTCTAAATTTTTGCTCTGATTTTAAATTTAACCATCTGGCTTGAGCACCTGTTGAAATAATTATGCTATCAGCAGTATATTTTTGACCACTATTTCCAATTGCTTCAAATGGAGTTGATTTTACATTTACTGAAGAAATATGATCTTCTATTAATTCTGTTCCAACAGCTTTTGTTTGATCTTTCATTTGATCCATTAACCATGGACCCTGAATTACATCTGAAAATCCTGGATAATTTTCTACATCTGTTGTGGTAGCTAATTGTCCGCCAGGTTGAGCTCCATAAACCAGAATTGGATCTAACATTGCTCGAGCCGCATATACAGCTGCAGTATAACCAGCTGGACCTGACCCTATTATTAATACCTTTGTGTGTTTAGTTGGATTTTCACTCATGCAGAAGTTATATAGGTATAAATGACAAAATTAAAAGGTTTATTATTAACTGAAGGAATGCACGGCATGATTAGCCAGGTTGAAGGTTTAGCAAAAGCTTTAGATTTAGAATTTGTACACGAAAAGATTGAATTAAATAATTTTTGGAAATTGCTTCCACCCAAAATAACACCGGTTCAAGATTTTGTTTTTAAAAATAAGATTAATAGTAATTTTGATATTATTATTTCATGTGGAAGAAAAAGTGTAATTCCGTCAATTTACTTGAAGCAAAAATATAAAGGTAAAATTTTAAATATTCACATACAAGACCCCAAAGTATTGTTAAATAATTTTGATTTTATAGTCGCGCCGGAACACGATGGTTTAATTGGTCAAAATGTTTTAAGTAGCAAGGGTGCAATTCATTATTTAACCATCAATGAATTAAATAAAAATGAAAATTATTTAACACCTAGAATCAATAATCAAAAAAAGTTAGTTTCTTTAATTATAGGTGGACCAAATAAATATTATGACTATAACGAACAAATAATAAATGATATATTTTTAAAGATTGAAAAAATTTTTTTAAAAAACAGTTATCAGCTAATATTGGTTCCTTCTATGAGAACTCCTTTAAATATAATAGAAAAAGCTAAAAAATATTTTAATAAAGATCAAATTATAATAACAAACATAGATAAAAAAGCTTATCACTCCGCTCTTAAATTAGCAGATCACATAGTTATAACTTGTGATTCCACATCAATGATCTCAGAAGCGGCAATAACGGGCACACCAATTTATGTGGCTCAAATGCCAGCTGTGCAAAATGATCAACGATTTAAAAATTTTTTTAGTTTGTTTAAGTCTTTAAATATAATAAAAGAACTCAATAATTCAATTGAAAGTTGGAGTTATACTGAGCTAAATGAAACTAATAGAATAGCAGAACAATTAAAAAATAGAATTAAACAAAATGACTTTTCTTAACTCAATTTTAAATAATTCTAAAGAAGAGAACTTTCCATTTAAACACTGGGAGATAAATAAACCATTATCTGAGGTAGCTATTCAAGAAATTATAAAAGCTGACATAGTAGATTTAAATGAAATTAGCCTAGACTACGATGGAACTAGAGCTATTGATGGAGGTGCAGCAGAATTTAGAAAAGGCATCGCTGGTGGCGGCAAGGCTATAAAATTTAGATGTTTTATAACAAAAGAGAATTCTAGAAAATTTCCTGCGTTAACCAATTTAATTAATGAATTACAATCAAAAGAAACCCATCAAAAAATTTCACAACTTATTAATAAAGATCTATCTAATTCTTATGTCAGAGTTGAAGCTATTTGTGACAGAAAGGGATTTTGGTTAAAACCTCATTGTGACATTAAAGAAAAACTAGTTTCTTGTTTATTGTTTATTAATGAAATCAATGAGTCAGAAGATCTAGGTACTGATTTTTATAATGAAAAATTAGAAAGAGTTAAGACAGTTCCTTATAAAAATAATTATGGTTATTTTTTTTCAAGTGGGCCGAATACTTGGCATGGGATGGAAAAGAAAGAGATAGCTAAAGAAAGACGCTGTCTACAGGTAAATTATGTAACCTTTCCTACAGACTGGAAAGTAGAATAAGTATTATCTAATTTATCAATTCCAACTTATTTCAAACATCGCTTCATTTCTTCGGTACATAGGAAGTGTGAATGGGCCATCATAAGTTGCTCTGACTTCTGGACCAATAATTGAAATGTTTTCATTTAAGAGTGTTTTTTTCAAAATTTCTTTATGTTTAATAAAATTTTTATCTGAAGCTCTTCCTGAATATTTAATAACAGCATAAAAGCCTCTTTTAATGTTTATAATCTCAATATCTGATCTTGTTGGATTTGGGGTATTATTTTTATTAAATTTTGTGGGAAGAAAAAATTGCATTATCACCTCATTTTTTTTTCTTGATTTGAGTCACTGGGGTTGTCATTAAAATTTTTTGATTGCTATCATTTTGTCCAGAGATATAACCAAATAATTTTCGAAAACTATTATCGCCATCCTTACTTGTAGTTTAGATGACTAACCGATCAGGATATTTTCTAGAATTCTCTTTTGTTATAAAACTTGAAATTATATATCTTGGAGTGAAGTTACTGTAATCTCTTTAGTTTTTAGAGATCTAATTCCCATTAAGCAAGCCTGAGCGGTAGACATATTTGTGCAATAGGGCACTTTATTTACTAGTGTTGCTCTTCTTAAAGCAATTGCGTCATGAAGACGATGTTCACTATTTCCACCACCAGTATTAATTACTAGGGCAATTTTTTTTGAGTTTAAAACATCAGCAATATGTGGTGAACCTCCACTGACTTTATTTATTTTTTTACATTTCATTCCGTGCTTACGTATGAATTCTGCCGTGCCCCCAGTAGCGCAAAGAGTAAAGTTTAATTTTAACAATTGTTTTGCTAAATCTACTCCTTCTTCTTTGTGACTATCTTTTAGAGAGATGAATGCCAAACCTTTGGTTGGTAAAGAATTTGATGCTGCAATTTGGCTTTTAGCAAAAGCCATTCCAAAGTCTTTATCAAAACCCATAACTTCACCAGTAGATTTCATTTCAGGACCCAGTAGAACGTCACTATTTGGAAATTTATTAAATGGAAAAACAGCTTCTTTTACTGCAAACATATTTTTAGTTTTACTTTTTAAATTAAAATTGGATAATTTTTCACCTGCCATTACTCTTGAAGCAATTTTAGCTAATGGAAGACCTTTAGCTTTTGATACAAATGGAATTGTTCTACTTGCTCTAGGATTTACTTCTATGACATAAATTTCATCATTTTTTATTGCAAATTGAATATTCATAAAGCCTTTTACATTTAATGCTAAAGCTAATTTTTTTGTTTGCTTTTCTATTTTGATTATTAAATTTTTCTTAATAGATATTGGAGGTAAACAGCATGCCGAGTCGCCGGAGTGAATGCCCGCCTCTTCAATGTGTTGCATTATTCCTGCAACAAACACTTCCTTACCATCTGATATTGCATCAACATCAATTTCCATTGCATGATCTATAAATTTATCGATTAAAATAGGGTTTTGTTCAGCAGCTTTAAAAGCCTCCTCTACAAAGTTTTTTAATTGATTTTTTTTGTGAACTATTTCCATTGCTCTTCCACCCAACACATAAGAGGGCCTGATCATTAAAGGCAAACCAATTTTTTCTGCAATTTGAATGGCCTGTTTATAGGTTTTTGCTATTCCACTTTCTGCTTGCTTCAGTTTTAATCTATTAAGTAGAGTCCTAAACCTGCCTCTGTCTTCTGCTAAATCAATAGAGGTATATTGAGTTCCAAGAATAGGTAGCTTGTTATCATGTAAAAATTTAGCAAGTTTAATTGGAGTTTGGCCTCCAAATTGAGCAATTACTCCGATTAGATTACCTTTTTCTTTTTCTTTTTTTATAATATTGAAAACATACTCTTCTTTAAGTGGCTCAAAGTACAGTCTATCGCTAGTATCATAATCTGTTGAAACAGTTTCGGGGTTGCAGTTGATCATGATGGTCTCAAAACCAGCTTCATTAAGAGCAAAACTTGCCTGACAACAACAATAATCAAACTCTATTCCTTGACCTATTCTATTGGGACCACCACCTAAAATTATGATTTTTTTCTTCGATGAGGGGTCAGCCTCACATTCAGAATTTGTTGAAAAATTTCTTTGATATGTTGAATACATATAAGGTGTAAATGACTTAAATTCTGCTGCGCAAGTATCGACTTTCTTAAAAACTGGTATTACTTTTAAAGCAGTTCTTTTTTTTCTAATGATTGCTTCAGAAACTTTTGTGATTTCAGATAACTTTTTATCAGAAAAGCCAATTGATTTAATTCTATTAAACTCAATATAATTTTTAGGTAAACCTTTTTTTTTGATTTGACCTTCTGCGTCTACAATCTCTTTTATTTGTTCTAAGAACCAACTATCTATTTTAGATAAATTTTGAATTTTTTTAATATTAATCTTTTTTCTAAAAGCCTCAGCAATTAGTAAAATTTTGTTAGGAATATTTTCTTTAAGTTTTTTTTCAATTTCTTTTTTATTAAGCTGAAAAATCCTATCCAAACCTGAAAAACCAACTTCCAAAGAAATAAGAGCTTTTTGTAAAGATTCTTTAAAGTTTCTTCCAATTGCCATTGCTTCTCCAACAGACTTCATGGAAGTTCCAAGGATAGCAGGTGATGTGGAAAATTTTTCAAAAGTAAATCTTGGAATTTTTGTTACAACATAATCAATGCTAGGCTCAAAAGAAGCAGGAGTAACTTTTGTGATTTCATTTTTTAATTCATCCAATGTATAGCCTATTGCTAATTTAGCAGCGACTTTAGCAATTGGAAACCCTGTTGCTTTAGATGCAAGCGCAGATGATCTGGATACCCTTGGATTCATTTCAATGATAACCATTCTTCCGTCTTTAGGATTGATAGCAAACTGAACATTGGATCCACCTGTTTCAACCCCAATTTTTCTAAGACATGCAATAGAGGCATTTCTCATAACTTGATATTCTTTGTCTGTTAAGGTTAAAGCTGGTGCAACAGTAATGGAGTCCCCAGTATGAATTCCCATCGGATCGATATTTTCAATTGAACAAATAATTATACAGTTATCTTTCTTGTCTCTAACAACCTCCATTTCAAATTCTTTCCAGCCTTCTAGAGACTCTTCAATTAAAATTTGACCAACAGGAGATTCGTGCAAACCACTTTTAACTATTTTAAAATAATCTTTTTGATTTTTGGCAATACCACCACCAAGCCCCCCAAGAGTAAAAGCGGGTCTAATTATTGCAGGTAAACCAATTTGTTTAAGAGCTTTCGTAGCATCCTTGATATGGTTTACAACTTTAGATTTTGGTAAATCCAATCCTATATCAATCATGTTTTTTCTAAATTTTTTTCTATCTTCTGCATTTGAAATTGCTTTTGAGTTAGCACCAATTAATTCAATTTTATATTTCTTTAATACCCCTCTTTTTTTAGCTTCCATTGCTAAATTCAGAGCAGTTTGACCACCCATTGTTGGAAGAATTGCGTCAGGTTTTTCTTTTTTAATAATTTTCACTAGAACCTCTAAAGTTATTGGCTCTATATAGGTTTTGTCAGCCACATCTGGGTCAGTCATAATTGTTGCTGGGTTGGAATTTATTAAAATAACTTTATAACCCTCATCCTTTAATGCCTTACAGGCCTGCGTTCCTGAGTAATCAAATTCACATGCTTGACCAATAATGATTGGGCCCGCACCAACTACTAAAATTTTTTTAAGATCTTTTCTTTTTGGCATTTTTTTTCATATTGTTGATAAATTCTTCAAATAAATAAACACTGTCTTGAGGACCAGGATTAGATTCTGGATGATATTGAACTGAAAAAACAGGTTTGTTTTTTAATCTAATCCCTTCAATGCAGTTATCAAATAAGGATTTATGAGTTACTTGAATATTTTTTGGCAAACTTTCTTTGATTATTTCAAAACCATGATTCTGACTTGTAATCTCCACATTATCTTTTATTAAATTTTTAACAGGATGGTTAGCGCCTCTATGTCCTAATTTCATTTTTTTTGTTTTAGCGCCTAGCGTTAAAGCCAGTATTTGATGACCAAGACAAATACCAAATATGGGTAAGTTATTTTTAATTAATTGCTTGATTATTTTGATTGCATACTTACCTGTTGCAGCTGGGTCACCAGGGCCATTAGATAAAAATATTCCATCAGGCTTTAAGGATAATATTTTTTCGGCACTTGTTTTGCACGAAACTACATTAACTTTACAATTAAAGTCAGAAAAATATCTTAAAATATTTTTTTTAATTCCGTAATCTATTGCAACAACACTAAAAGATTTTTTTTTATTTTTTAAATATCCAATCTTTTTTTTCCAAGTTTTAAAGCCTGACCAAATATAGTTTTTTTTAGTTGTAACCATTTTGGCTAAGTCCAAATTTTTTAAACCATTCCATTCAATGGTAGAATTTGTAAGTTTACTAATATTAAAGCTTCTATTTTTTGAATAAGAAATAGTTCCTTTTGGAGCACCATTATCTCTAATAAAATTTGTTAAAGCCCTTGTATCTAAACCGATAATTCCGACAATTTTATTTTTTTTTAGCCAAGAGTCTAAATCTAGAAAGGATCTATAATTAGAAGGAGTTGTAATTTCAGAGTTAAAAATAACTCCTTTGGTCCATATTTTATCAGATTCACAATCTTCTTTATTAGCACCAACATTACCAATATGAGGAAAAGTAAAATTAATTATTTGCTCAGCATAAGAAGGGTCAGAAATAATTTCCTGATATCCAGTTAGAGAGGTATTAAAGCAAACTTCTCCAGTAGCCTCCCCTTGATAACCAATACCAATTCCTTTAAAAACTTTTTTATTTTCAAGAACTAAAACGCCTGTATGAATCTGAGAGATTTTTTTAAAGTTAGTTTTTTTTGCTTTTTTGATCAATTACAACTCATGAGTTAAAGGTTAATACAATAAAAGCTTATTTATCGCAACAGAGATGTATTATAAAATCGAAAAAAAACAATTTTTCTTTTGAAGAATTTTTTCTTTGCAGTAGATTAAAAAAATTATGTCATTGAAAGAAACAATAGAAATTAACTATAAAAATTCTCTTAAAGCGAAAGATAAGATGAAGATATCAACTTACAGGTTAATTTTATCTTCAATTAAAGACTTAGATATTCTCAACAGGTCAGGACCAGATAAAAAAGTAACTGATGACGAAGATATTAAGAAGCTTTTAAAAAAAATGATTAAGCAAAGAGCCGAATCAATCGATATATATACAAAAAATAATAGACAAGATTTATTAGAAGTAGAGCAGAAAGAATTTGACCTATTGTCAACTTTTTTACCTCAGCAATTAAACGAAGAAGAAACCAAAAAAATATGTTCAGAAACAATAAGTAAATTAAGTGCAGAATCTATCAAAGATATGGGCAAAGTTATGGGTGAATTAAAAAAACAATATCCCGACAATTTAGATTTTGCTAAAGCTGGCCCGATGCTTAAAGAGTTATTAAACAAATAATGAAATACCCAAAAGAGTATCTAAGTGAAATTAAAACTCGGTTAAAAGTTTCTACAGTAGCTTCAAAAACAGTTAGTTTAAAAAAAAGAGGAAAAGAGTTCGTGGGTTTATCTCCTTTTAAAACAGAAAAAACACCCTCATTCACAGTTAACGATGAAAAAGAATTTTATCACTGCTTTGCAACAGCAGAGCATGGAAATATTTTTGATTTTGTAATGAAAACACAGAATTTAAAATTTGGTGAAGCAGTTAAATTTTTAGCAAACTTAGCTGGAATGACACCATATACATTTTCAAAACAAGATGAGGAAAGAGAAAAAAACTGGCAAGAATATTGCTCAATTTATACTCAGTATGTTGAGTATTATCATAATGAAATATTGAAGAATGAAGGTGTAACCATTGCAAGAGATTATTTAAAAAAAAGAAACCTTTCAAAGAATGAAGTTAAAAAATTTAAAATTGGTTTTGTAGAGAGAAATTCAAATTTTTATGAAAAATTAAAAGATAAATATAGTGAGAAAGTTTTAATTGAAAGTGGGCTTTTTTATTTAGATGAAAAAAAAAATATTTATGTAGAAAGATTTAGAGATAGAATTATTTTTCCAATTAATAATATCTCGGGTCAGCCTATAGGATTAGGTGGCAGAACAATTCAAGAAAAAAATTACCTAGCAAAATATATTAACTCTCCAGAAACACCATTTTTTAAAAAGGGCTCAAATTTATATAATTTAGATTTAGCTAGAAAATTATCCAATAAAATTGATCATGTTTATCTTGTTGAAGGCTATATGGATGTTGTCGGATTAAGTAAAAATGGAATTGAAAATGTCGTTGCAAATTTAGGGACCTCATTAACAGATAAACAAATTTTAATTCTAAATCAATTTTTTGAAGATATAATTATTTGTTTTGATGGTGATGAAAGTGGATATAAAGCTGCATTAAGAGCTGCAGAAAATTCAATTAAAGAACTTCAGCCTGAAAAACAAATTTCATTTATTTTTTTACCAGATGGTGAAGATCCAGATAGTTATGCAAATAAAAATGGAAAAACAAACTTTATTGAATTTACTAAACAAGCAAAAATTTCAATTCATCAATTTATATTTAATCATTACAAACAACAAACAAATAACAACCCTTCATCAATGGCAATTTTTGAAAAAAAATTAAGATCAATTGCAGCTACTATTAAAGATAATTTTATTAAAAAATACGTGCTTGAATATTTTCTGGAGCAAATATCCACTTTAA
>CAJQSH010000066.1 GCA_905612505.1 uncultured Candidatus Pelagibacter sp.
TAAAAAAGACCATAGCGTAAACAAGGTAATAGGGATTGACGAATTGACACAGTTCCTTGATAAAAAAATTAATTTAGATCAGGCACAAGAATTAATTTCAATTAAAACAAGACAATACGCCAAAAGACAAGCTACATGGGCAAGAAGTAGGATGGTTAATTGGAACAAAATTAACCCAAATGAAATTTCTAGCTGGTTAAAAAAAATAAATAAAGCATCTCTTAAACTTGACCAATTAATATAAAGTCCGATAGATTGTCCTAATGGGTAATTTATATTCAGGAGCAGAAATTGTATTTAAGTGTCTTGAAGACCAAAATGTAGAACATATTTTTGGTTACCCAGGAGGAGCAGTACTTCCTATATATGATGAATTAAAAAATCATCCATCAATAAAACATATTTTAGTTAGACATGAGCAAGGCGCTGGTCATGCTGCAGAAGGTTATGCAAGATCAACTGGAAAACCTGGTGTTGTATTAGTTACATCTGGACCTGGTGCCACCAATGTTGTTACAGCATTAACAGATGCATTTATGGATTCAGTTCCATTGGTTTGTATTTCAGGACAAGTACCAACTCATTTAATTGGGACAGATGCTTTTCAAGAATGTGACACAACAGGAATTACAAGACCTTGCACAAAACATAATTGGTTAGTTAAAGATATAAATGACCTTCCACGAATAATGCATGAAGCATTTGAGATTGCTACAACTGGAAGACCTGGACCAGTATTGGTAGATATTCCAAAAGATATTCAGTTTGCAAAAGCAAAATATTTTAAGCCTAAAAAAGAAAAAAAATTAAAAGAAAAATCTCCTAATAAATTTAATCAAAAAGATATAGATCAATTAGTTGACTTAATGAAAAAAGCTTCAAAACCAGTTTTTTACACAGGGGGTGGAGTAATTAATTCAGGTCCAAAGGCAAGTGCACTATTAAGAGAATTAGTTTCTTTAACTAAATTTCCAATTACATCAACTCTTCAGGGTCTAGGTGCTTATCCAGGAGATGATAATCAGTTTTTAGGAATGCTTGGGATGCATGGAACTTATGAAGCAAATAATGCAATGCATGATTGTGACTTATTGATTAACATCGGCGCCAGGTTTGATGATCGTATAACAGGAAAAATTGATGAATTTTCTCCTAAATCAAAAAAAGTGCATATTGATATTGACCCATCGTCAATCAACAAAATTGTAAAAGTTGATCTATCTATTGTAGGTGATGTTAGTGATGTAATTCGATCTATAACAAAAACTTTAAAAAAGAAAAATTTAAATTTAGGAAAATCAAATAAACAAAAAATTTCAAAATGGTGGCAACAAATTAAAAAGTGGAAAACAAAACAATCTTTAAATTTTATTAATAGTGATACAATTATTAAACCACAACATGCTGTGCAAAGACTTTATGAGCTAACAAAAAATCAAGACACATATATAACAACTGAAGTTGGACAACATCAGATGTGGGCCGCTCAACATTATAAGTTTAATAAACCTAATAGATGGATGACTTCAGGAGGACTTGGAACTATGGGCTATGGATTGCCAGCTGCAGTAGGTGTGCAAGTAGCGCATCCAAAAAAATTAGTTATAGATATAGCTGGTGAAGCTTCAATTTTAATGACTATGCAAGAAATATCAACAGCCGTACAATATAATTTACCAATAAAGATATTTATCTTAAACAATCAGTATATGGGAATGGTTAGACAGTGGCAGGAATTACTTCATGAAAAGAATTATTCAGAAAGTTATACTGAAGCTTTACCAGATTTTGTAAAATTGGCTGAAGCTTATGGATGTGTTGGTATTAGAGCTGAAAATCCAGATGAATTAGATGAAAAAATTGAAGAAATGATCAACATAGATAGACCTGTAATTTTTGATTGTCATGTGGATCAAACTGAGAATTGTTACCCAATGATACCTTCTGGGAAACCTCACAACCAGATGTTATTAGGACCAAAAGATCAAGAAGAAAACAAAATCTCGGGAAAAGGGAAAGCTTTAGTTTAAAATGACAAAATCTAAATCAGCATATAGCACACCAACTAAACTTGGAAAATTAGATACGCATATTATTGTTGTTTGGGTAGATAATGAAGCAAGTGTTTTATCAAGGGTCGTAGGACTATTTTCTGGAAGAGGATATAATATTGAATCTTTAGCTGTTGCAGAAGTAGATCATAAAAAGAACCTTTCAAGAATTACAATTGTAACTACTGGAACACCAGAAGTTATTGAACAAATTATGCTACAATTAAAAAAACTAGTTCCAGTACATAAAGTGGGAAATTTTAAAAGAGAAGACAAAAATGTTATATTTAAAGAGATGGCTTTATTAAAGGTAGTAGCAAACACTAGTAAAATAAAGAAAGCTTTAAACGCTTGTAAAA